>CAYPTZ010000413.1:0-4026 GCA_964413395.1 uncultured archaeon
TTGGATCCGAACCTCCTAAGTATTTACTCTTCAATGACAATACTTTTAACGGGAAAGAAAAAAGTGTATCATTTTATTATGTTCCTCCAAACTCTTCGGAAAAAGATAGCATATCTGCACATTTTATTGAACTAAGATTTCTTTCAATTAGTGAAAAATATTACAGATTTAAGTCATCATGGATCATTCAAAATAATAATCAGAATGTTGATATCTTATATGGACAAGCTGAACCAATTAATGTGTATAGCAACATTCAGGGAGGATATGGGATTTTTGCGTGTTATACTTCAAATGATCGCACTTTTATTATCAATAATAATGAAATAATCGATGAATAATAAATCATTATATACAGTTCTAATCTTCTTAAACTTATTATTATCTCAAATTATTTTAGCTCAAGATTTTTTTTCAGTTAGCGGAATAGTAAAAGATAGTCTCTCTGGAGAAATTTTAATTGGGGCAACAGTATATGAAGTTAATAACAGCAAGGCAACTATTACAAATAAGTTTGGCTTTTTTAATATAGAACTACCTCCTGGTAATATAGAAATCCAAATTTCTCATGTAGGTTATAGCAAATATCAAAGTAATTTCAACCTCAGTACTAATTTAATTATAGAAGTTAAATTGCTTGAAGGTATTTATTTAGATGAAGTCCAAGTTAGAGCAGAACGAAAAAATATAACCCAAAGGGAGGATATGAGTATTATCCAGATTCCAATTAAAACTATTGTGTCTCTACCGGCTTTATTTGGAGATGCGGATGTAATGAAAGTGCTCCAACAAATGCCGGGGCTTCAGACAACTGGTGAGGGAAAAACTGAATTAAATGTTAGAGGAGGAAGCCCTGATCAAAACCTTATTCTTCTTGATGATATACCTCTCTACAACATTAGTCATTTTGGAGGTTTTCAGTCAACATTTAATAGCAGTGCTTTAAAAGATGTAACATTGTACAAAGGTAGTTTCCCAGCTAGGTATGGCGGTAGATTGTCTTCAGTCATTGATGTTAGACTGAAAGATGGAAATATGAATAAGTACAATATTGAAGGAATGTTGGGAGTTTTATCTTCAAAACTCCTTATTGAGGGTCCACTCGTTAAGGAGAAATCATCTTTTTTATTTTCTATTAGAAAAAATACGCTTCCAATTTTTAAGTTGTTTTTTGATATGCCTATCCGATATAATTTTTATGATTTGAATTTAAAGGCTAATTATATTATTGGGAAGAAAGATAGAATGTTTTTAAGTTTTTATTCAGGCGACGATAATTTGACAATTAAAAACATAGCAAATTTTGAATTTGGCGTGTATACAAAAATGATTAATTATAGCAAATGGGGAAATATTGGAGGTTCATTTCGATGGAATCATATTTTTGGCTCAAAAATATTCATGAATACTATTTTAGGTGTATCATCATATCATTATAAAAATGGTGTTGAAAGACAGGTCGAGATTGATACACTTCAACAACATACTACTAACAATTTTATATCCAATGTCATTGATTACTTTATTAAGATAGAACCTGAATTTCAAGTTACTAAATCTTGGAAAGCTTATTTTGGGATAAGTTCTTCATTGCACTCATTTCACCCAGGCAATATTGATTTTGAAAAAATTACATCTTCCGAAATACTTCAAAATACTTTTAAAAATGATGAAGTGATTGCATTTGAAAACTCAATTTATTTAGAGAATCATATAGATATCTTAAACCGATTAAATACAAACCTAGGAATTCACTACTCCAATTATAATATCAATTATGGAAAGGAATACTCTTCAGTTGAACCGCGTATTATTCTTAACTATAATCTTTTTAGAAATTTTTCTATGAAGGCATCGTATACTCTCATGAAACAATATATACATTTTTTAACATATTCCGGAACTGGAACACCATCGGATTATTGGATGCCATCCACAAATAATGTAGAACCACAAGTTTCAGCTCAATATGCTTTAGGATTAGCTGCCATACTATTTGATAATCTTATTGAAGGAAGCCTTGAGGCTTATTATAAAACAATGAATAATTTAATAGCATTTAAAGCTGGAGAATCAATGTTTGCAAGTAATCAAAGCTGGGAAGAAAAAATTGAAAAGGATGGATCTGGTTATTCCAAAGGAGTTGAATTTTTGCTGCAAAAACAACAAGGAAAAACCACCGGTTGGCTTAGTTTTACAATTTCAAAATCCGAAAGAAACTTTGAAAATCTTAATAATGGTAATCCCTTCCCTTATAAATATAATCGGAGATTTGATATTAGTTTAGTATTTATTCAAGAAGTTAAAAAAGGAATTTCGTTATCAGCATCGTGGAATTTTGGCACTGGTAATCCGGTTACGATACCGTTAGAAAAATACAGTAGTTTTGGAGAAGAGGTATGGGTTTATACAGTTATAAATTCATTTAGGATGAGAAATTACCATCGTTTAGACATTGGAGCGAATTTCGAAAAAACAGTTAAAAAGGGTATAGTAATTTTTAATTTAAGCATTTATAATTTATATAACAGAAAAAATCCTTACTATTACTATTTTGAGAGGGAACAAATTCCAAATGAAATTGTCTCAAATAATTCTAGTGAATTAACTATGATTGAGGGAGATATGAAATTATATCAACAAAGTCTTATTCCTATCTTCCCATCATTAAGTATTACATATAAATTCTAATTTTAGTGAAATTGAAATAAAGATCCTTCCAACAATATAAGTTAATCCATTTTGTCATCAACCCGCGAAGCGGCTCGCGAACACCGCTGAAATTTTTCTTCAGTGTGAGCAAACCACTCCTATACAATAATCTGTTTAATTTCCCGGAAGAATCCATTCTACCTGTCCGGCAGACAGGTTTGTCATCAACCCGCGAAGCGGCTCGCGAACACCGCTGAACTATTTATATAAGTGTGAGCAACCTGCAAATTGATCAACAGTCCGGTGATAAACCTGCAGTTCAGAATAACTTATTGGTTTTCTGTAAAATCGTAAAAGTCATCTGCTTTAACACCAAGAGTCCTGAGATTGTTACGTATGATGAATTCAGGTATCGGATCAATGTGTGTCTGGAAAACAACGGGTCGTCGCAGCTTAGCGGAACCCCAAATTTCGTGGCCTCCGTTCGTTCTGTAAAGCTTTAAACCTTTGAATTTTAGGTACTCCCTGAAAAGTTTTAAGGATATATTTTTAAGGCTCCTACTCATGCAGCCGGTATAGTAACGGGCTGATCAAATTTACGGAATGGAAAATTATTAAATATACGGCTGAAATTGTCATTATCTACTAGGAGCTTTTGCATGGAGGGGGGAATCATTTTTCTGCGCTTTTTCTTCACCAACCATCCCAGGCTGATCAATTCTTTATCCAGGGTACGCTTGTGAGTTGTATATAAAAGAAATTCACCCAATACGATCTGGAATGATTCCAGGGCTTCCTTTTCTGATTTTCCATAACCGCTAAGGTCCAGGGCCGGACAGTATAGTATCTGGCTTCCATCTTCCTCAAAAGATATCATGGGAAGATTTACAATAATATCATTCTGGCCATCATTCCATTTGCCTGAAAAAGTGCCCTTAGTTTTCATAGTGTTCGGGTATATTCACTGTAAAATTATAATTAAATATAATACAAAACGATTTAAGAATTAGATTGTTCCAAAAATGGACTCCAATTTTTAAATGGACTACCCTGCACCAGGAGTGGTTTTTCACTCCGACAACCTTTTCCAGTTATCGCTGCGGAAGGGCGATGCCGGCAGTCCGGCTCCGTTAAACAGGTTGGGTTCGGCTGTAGCCCTCCATCCAAAACGTACTGCAACCGGATCAACTACCTGATCTGAATATACTTCAACCGTATTACCAACAATTGCTGCAAGGGCCGGATAGTATTGTTGATCTTCACCGGCTATTTCAAAGTAACTCAGAGCCTGACCATCAGAAATAAGTCCGCCATCGGTATGAGTGAAATGAACCATGATCTTTCCTTTTTCGACAGTAATGGTATCATATAAAG
>CAYPTZ010000414.1:0-3996 GCA_964413395.1 uncultured archaeon
AACATTATTTGACGATGATGGAAAATCTGTTATAGATTCAAATAATATTGACAATGCTTTAAAAATAGGAACAGAATTATTGCAGGATGATGTTGCAGGATTTGATCTTATAAATCCTACCCTCATGAATCAAACAGATATATTTAAAGATTTAGAAGCATCATTAGCAGCAATGTCAGAGTTAGATGAATTAGCTCAAAAGGATGAGGCGGTTAGCCGAATATTTTTTCCCCCTCCAACTTTAATTTCCTATGCTAATAAGGAAGGTATGCAAATTGGAGGTTCCACTTGCTTAATCTCTATTGGAGTAGGACGCAATCTTTGGATGATCCCAGAATTGAAAAGAATGCAAATGTGGGCAAATTTTTGGAGTCAAGAAGAAGTTGAAGGAAATCCACAAATTAAAGATTTCATTGCAATGGAAGAGAAAGATATTGAATCTGGAGAAGAATTAGAAAATATATTACAAAAAGCATTCATAAGAATTCGTCGAAATAATCAAATTTTCCTAGGATTAGGAGAATTTGAAGGTAATGGTTTTGAAAGTAATGTATTTGATGAATGTGATTTATCTCACGAAAATATTCAAAAATTAATGGATATACATATCAAACAAAGAGCTCAAATTGAATTTCCAAAAATATCTCAAGATAGTTGGATTGAAATTAAGTACTATGGAAAAATTAATGTCATAGATTTTTTAACCAATGTAAAATCAACGAGTGCATTAGATATTGCTGATGATATCAAATCAGATTCAAGATATAAAGGATCTATTTTCTCAGGGGTAGTATGTGTGGATCAGGATGCAGCACATTTTTTTATACTAACTGATAATATTGATCAATTGGACTTAGAAGAACCTGATTTTGAGATAAATGAAGAACTTCTAATAAAAATGTTCAAATTACTTGAAAAAGAAAAATTGACCCCAGTTTCATGGTTTAAGATAAGTTATGGATTTGAGGGGTTTAAATCACTTTATTTATGGGATGAAATTAAAGAAGGTGTAATTGTTCCAATAATTCGAGAAAAATATGAAAAATATCTTAACCAATTAATCCAACTAAAAAAGAGTGAAGATGAATTACGAAAAAAAATGGAAACTCAATTTTCAACATTGATTCATGAAGAAGAAGAAGAAGATAGAACTACCGATGCATTAAAATGTCCAAAATGTGGAACTGAAAATCCTATGAATTCAAAATTTTGTGTTGCTTGTGGAAATCAGATTAAATAAAAAAAATTATTGTTTTCCTGTTGAGCCAAAACCCCCCAAACCTCTTTCAGACTCAATTAAAGAGTCGGTTATATCAAATTCATAATCTACTAATTTTCTTAATATAAATTGACATATTTTATCTCCTTTATTAATAGTAACAGCCTTATTAGAGATATTTACAACAATCGCCCCCCATTCATTTCGATACCCTTCATCGACTGTTCCAGGAGTATTTAATATAGTAATACCATTCCATAGTGCCAAACCACTTCTTGGAACGACTGCAGCATAATAACCCTCTGGAATGGCTGTTGCAAATCCTAATGGACACAAAATCCGTTCTAATGGTTGTAAGTTATAATGATCGACATCCAATTCTTCAAGTTGTTTTTTATCACCATTAATTATCGATTTAAATCCATTTACAAAGCAGTCTGCGCCAGCATCCCCTTTTGTCGCCATTTTTGGAAGAATTCCATCTTCTTTCCATTTTTTTATTGGTAATTTTAATTTCATATGTAGAAAATAAGAGCAAGTTTTATTAAAACGATTAATAATAGATAAACAATATAGAGATATATATATAAAAAATAGGTCGGAATAGTAAAGATGGTAATAAAAATCACCAGATATAATCCAAGGAGAGATAAAGAAAATTTAGAAGCTTTAGTGAAAGATTTTGAATATAAAACAGGCGCTCCAATCGATTTGGAAAAATTTTCAAAACATATTGAGGAACGTGCAAAAAATTTGGTTTATCGAAATTCTATAATCCTAGCAATGGATGATAATAATCTTGTTGGAGCAGGATGCTTCTCAATGTATACCGATTTTTTAGGAGAACAAGTATGTATAATCCATGATGTAATAACTCGAAAAGAAGATTCATTTAAGAAAGGAATTGAAGAATTAATTCTTCGAGAATTGTTTGTGTATATTAAAAAAACTGTTCAATTAGAAAAATGTGAATTTATTGTTCAGAAAAAAGATTCAAATTTCCAAAGTCTTCTCTTAAAATTAAAAATAAGAGAAAACCCAAACCTAAAAATATACAAGCATATTCTATAATAATTTCTTTTTTTTACTATTTTTTATTATATATCAATGAGATTTAATGAATGAAATAATGCAAATAGAAAAAGACTTATCTGCTTTTATTAAAGAAGAAAATATTTCTAATTTAAAGAGGTTTTTTAAGACAAGTCCAGGAGAATATGGAGAAGGGGATGTATTTCTAGGTGTGAAAGTTCCTGACATTCGTAAAGTGGTAAAATTATACAATAAAAAATTATCTTTAGAAATAATAGAAATATTACTTCATAATAAATATCATGAAATTCGTATGTTAAGTCTCTTTATCTTGGTTGATCAATTTAAAAAAGGAAATGAAAAACTTAGAAAAAAAATTGTAGAATTGTATTTAAGGAATACAGATTTTATTAATAATTGGGACTTAGTAGACAGTTCTGCACATAAGATATTAGGATTTTACCTAATGGATAAATCTGATCGAAATATGCTTTATAAATTAGCTCAGACAAATCATTTATGGAATCAAAGAATCGCAATTATTGCAACGTTTTGGTTTATTAAACAAATGCAATTCGATGATACAATAAAAATTTCATTAATATTATTAAATCATAAACATGATCTTATTCATAAAGCAGTAGGTTGGATGTTAAGAGAAATTGGAAATAGACATAAACCAACTTTAGTAAATTTTTTAAATATTTATTACTCCAAAATGCCACGAACAATGTTGAGATATTCAATTGAGAAATTTCCTAAAGAAGAAAGAATGAAATATCTAAAAGGGGAAATTTAAGGAGAAAAAAAATGAATTCAAAAGTAGTTATAATAGGGGCAGGTAGTGTTGGAACAACCATTACTTATGCAATGATGATAAAAGGGATTGCCAGAAAATATGCAATTGTAGATATTAACACCAAAAAAGCGCAAGGAGAAGCATTAGATTTAAATCATGGAAAATCTTTTATTGCTCCTGCAGAAGTATATTCTGGTTCTTATAACGATTGTGCAGATGCAGATATTGTTATTATTACTGCGGGAGCAAAGCAAAAACCAGGAGAATCCAGAATTAATCTTGTTGAACGAAATTTGAATATTCTGAAACACATTATCACAGATATAAAAAAATCAGCAGGAAATAATCAACCAATATTATTAATTGTATCAAACCCGTGTGATATTCTTACCTATTTTGCTTATAAATTTTCAGGATATCCCGAAAATAAAGTTTTTGGCTCTGGAACTGTTTTAGATAGTTCGAGATTGAGATTTGAAATTGCAAATAAATGTAATTTAGACTCAAGAAATGTTCATGGATATATTATAGGAGAACATGGTGATTCTGAAGTAGTTCTTTGGAGTTCTGTAAGATTAGGAAGCCTACTTTTTGAAGAATATTGTCAAATTTGTGAGAAGCATTGTGGTGATGAAGATCATAAAACAGAAATTGAAGATAAAGTCAGAAAATCTGCATATATACTTATAGAATCTAAAGGATTTACAAATTTTGCAGTAGGGTTAGCTGTTGCAAAGATATCAGAAGCAATATTACGCAATGAAAATACAATTTTACCTGTTTCAGTAAAATTAGATGGACAGTATGGTATTTCAGATGTCGCATTAAGTATACCGTGTATTGTTAATCATTCAGGAATTAAAAAGAAGATAATTATTGAGATGACTCCAGAAGAAAAAGCTAAATTAACTGATAGTGCCGATGCTTTAAAGGAAATAATTCAAAA
>CAYPTZ010000415.1:0-3995 GCA_964413395.1 uncultured archaeon
TTAATGGATATCGTGAAGTTTTATTCATAATTAATAAAGGAAAGGACTAGTTTTGTCGAATATTTAATCAGATCTATTATCTATTTCATCAATATATTGATGATTTAAAGCAATTTCAATATCTTCTTCTAATTCATTTAGCTTTAATTCAATATTTTTTTCTTTTCCAATTCGCTTTAATTCATTAATTAAATCTTTTATATTTATCCTTTGATGAAGATGGATGACTTTTAATGCAACTTTTTGGTTTATATCACTCAAACCATCCATAATTTCATCAAAATTTTCCAGATTATTATCGATAAAAACTTTCCCTGAATATAATTTTAATAAATTTCGTAACACTACTTCTTCTGAAGGACCTTGTAGTGCAGAATCCCAAAATTTCTCATATTGTTTAAATCGTTTCATTTTACCTTTTAAATATTTAAATTCTTTATACCAAAATTCTGAGAAATCAATTTCACTCGAAATTAGCTTAGATAATTCTTTGGTAATAATTTCTTTCTTATCGGGAAATTCAGTTTGAAGATATTTTTGAAATTTCCTCTTTTTTATTTGATCATTATTATAAATGGAATCACAAAATTGAATTAAAGAATCATTAAAGTCTTTTACACTCTTTATTTGTTCATCTATTGAGTTATTTTCAATATTTAGTAGTAAATCTTCAAAAGGTTTAGCAAATTGTTCTTCTAATATAGTAAAAACAAATCTTTTTGTTATAAAATTATAAGCTGAAAAATTTCGGAGAATGAATTGTTGAATTACATAATTTTCAAATTCATCTACAGAATTAACCTTAATATCAATTTTCTTTGATAAATACGTTTCCTTTAGAAAATCATGTACTATTTTAGCACTTTCCTTCGTTTCTTCATTTGAAATAAGAAGAATTGGGCTATTGATATAACCTGCGTATAAAAGTATTTTCAGATCATCTTTATCTATATGCTCAAATATATTGCTCATGATTATTACATTATTACAAAATGAATGTTATAAATTTTGCTTTTTGAAAATTTTGTTACTTTTTTCATGTTTATACCCCAATAATTTATTATGAATTCTTTGAATCATGGTTGATAGAGATGATTTTGCCATTTGGAGATTTTTAGCTAAATCTGTTAAAGTAATTCTACTGAGGACATCATAATAGCCTAGAGATTTTGCTTTTGAAAAAATTGTAAATTGGCGAGAAGTTAGTTCATTTTCGAAGACTTTTTTTGAATAATTCCCAATATTTCGTAATTCGACCTTTAAACCCCGTTGAGTCAGATCATTAATAAATTTGTCAATATTTTCCCTAGAACTAGAAATAGTCAATTCAGTTTGTCCTTGAATGATTTTAAATGGTAATTGAATCAGAATTTTTTTTATATTTCATTAATAGAATTTTATCCGATTTAAGAAATTTTTTGATATTTTTCTCTTTTTAGTAAAAAATAAGAATATATTTAATTTACTTTCAAAAATATTTATTTTTCTTATATAAATAAATCAATATCCAGAAAAATACATTTAAATAAATAGCAGTTAAACTCAATGTTATAGTGAAATATTACACTATTGAATGTAGGAATAATATTAAAATTAAAAATCAAAAAAAGGGAGTTGAACTATTTGTCTGAAGAATGTAAAGAATTAGAAAAGAAAGCAAAGGAATTAGAAGCAGATAATGTTGAAGGGGCAATAAAAGCATATCAACAAGCTGCTAAATGTTATGCTAAAAGTGATAAACCAAAAAATAGAATTGGTTGCTTAGGAAAAGCCGCTAAATTAATTAGAGATAATGCAAAATCTATTGATGATCCAGTCAAAGCATTAGATACATTCAATTCTGCGGCTCAGCTCTACAAAGAAATGGGTAAAGATAGTGAAGCGGAAAAAGTAGTAAGTGAAGCAAATAAAAAATTTGTTGATTCTGCAAAAGCATTAAGAATTGAAGCTAAAAAAGATGAGGATCCTAAAGAAGCGGAATTGAAACTAATTAAAGCTTCGGATTTTGCTTCTCGCGGGAAAGATGATGTTTTAAGTAAAATATGTTGGGTTGATTCAGGAGAACAATTTAGAAAAAAAGCTGGAGAAACTGAAAATCCAAGAGAAGCATTTGCCATTTCTCAACACGCTATAAAGAATTTTGAGAAAGGTGGAAATGAAGAACTTAAAAGTAAATCTTTAACAGAAGCTGCAGAGAAATTCAATAAAAGAGCTATTGATATTGAAAAATCAAAAAAAAATTTGATATTAGCAATTGATGGTTATACTCAAGCAGCTACCTTATTTAAAGTGGCTAAAATAAGCGAGAAAGAAGAAGCTTTGAGAAATAAAATCAATGAAATATGTGAGTTTATAGGAATCCCATTGGAAAATATTCAGAAACATCTAATATCAAAAGATATAATTGGAATATCGATTTAGGTGTTAGAAAATCAAAAATTTACTTAATTTTTTCTTTTATTATCTATAAAAATCAAGAAATTATAACTGCTATATTCAAATTTTTTTTTCTAAAGAATTCTTTTAGTCAATTTGAGTAATCCACAAATTTAGCTTTTTATAATATTTTGATATTATAATATATACAATTAATTTATATGAACTACCAAATGAAAGAAATACAATCATTAAAAAATTTGAAAAACATGCCTATGACAAAATACTCGTAGTATTTTTAATAATACGACTATTATGTGTTATAAAACCAAAAGCGAATTTGTTCGTACAATATTATAAGTAAAATCTTTCCTTTATTTTTTTTAAATAGAGTGCTAATAATGAAACGTCAAATTATAAAAATCGATGAAGATCTCTGTAATGGATGCGGATTATGTATTCCAAATTGTCCAGAGGGTGCCATTCAAATAATTGATGGAAAAGATCGTCTAATCAATGATTTATTCTGTGATGGTTTGGGGGCTTGTTTAGGACATTGTCCGCAAGGTGCTATAACCACTGAAGTAAGAGAAGCTGAGGTATATGATGAAAAAATAGTCATGGCAAATATTGTAAAACATGGAGAAAATACTATAAAGGCTCACTTAAATCATCTAAAAGATCATGAAGAAATTAAATTATATAATCTAGCAATGGAATATCTACAAGAAAATAACTTAAAAATCCCTGAATTAGGACAAGAAAAATAACACGAATGTAATTGTGGAAAAGGAAATAATTGCCATGATGAAAAAAACAACAATAATGAATCAATGAATGAACTAAACCTTAATCTTCAAGGTTGTCCAGGGGCCCTTAGTCGTTTGATCCTAACTGAAAATTCACAAAAAGACGCAGTGGATTCTATTAAAATTCAAACTTTAAAATTCAAACTTTAAAATTCAAACTTTAAAATCAGAACTAAGAAATTGGCCAATTCAGTTAAAATTAGCCCCGCTTCAAGCAAAATATTACAATAATGCAAATCTATTAATCGCAGCTGACTGTGTTGGATCAACATATCCCCTTTTTCACCAAGAATTTGTGAAGAGTCATACATTATTGATGGGATGCCCAAAATTAGATGACGCAATGCACTATGTTGAAAAACTTGCTAAAATTTTTGAACTAAATTCGAATCAAAATATTCATCTTGCAATTATGGAAGTACCTTGCTGTTCTGGTCTATCTAAAATTGTTAATCAAGCCTTAGAAATATCTGGAAAAAAAAATCAAATTGCTGTCAAGCAAACTATTCTTTCAATAGATGGAAAAATAAAAAATTAAGTTCTGAATATTATTGAATTTTTAATTGTTAGTTTTTTCATTTTTTTTGGATTTAATAAATGTCCCATTTTGATATTCACGATAAGCAAGATCAATTTCTTCTTGAGTATTCATTACCATTGGCCCATAGCATACAATAGGTTCATTTATTGGTTTTCCTGAGATTAATAAAAAGCGAACTTGGTCTTCTTTAGTTTGAATTTTTATTTTTGGACCTTCATCCCATAAGACTACATTTTCTTTCCCAATAATTGATCCAGATTGAGGATCGA
>CAYPTZ010000416.1:0-3987 GCA_964413395.1 uncultured archaeon
TGGGAATACTCTTTTTTCTCATCTTCATTTTGTCAGGAGATTATAAGAAATTCAATCAAGTTCTAAAAAAATCATATATACTTCAAGATGTCAATAAAAATGATGTTGATCTTAGGAATAAAATTATAAAATTATCATATTTCATTTATTTTATGTTTTGCGTTTTTCAATATTTGATTTACATTTATTTCTTAATATTTTTCTACGTTGATCAAATGTGGATTTATATAATTCTGTTAATACTATTTACATTAAATATTGTTGTGTTATTACCGAAAAATAAGAATTATATTGAAATAGAGAATTAGCAATATAAAAAATACTTTATTACATTGGGATTACTACTTTGATTTTGATATCTTCGCCTGTTTCTTCTAATACAGAATTTTTGAGTTCTATTCTATCATTTTTCACTTTTTCTAATAAATCTTTAAATTCTCTATTTCGTCGGTTTAAATCATTTTCAAAATGTTCCAACTCCACGGTTGAAGTTGCAATTTTATCTTTTAGTTCAGCTCTTTGAGTTGCTATCCCTTTTTTATCAATTTTTTTCTTAACTTCTTCTTTTTGTTCTTTGATTTTAATTAATTCAAGAATGGTTGGTTCTAATGAATTATTACTTACAATTTGATTAATATTGGTTATAATTCTGTTACGTAAGTCTGCTTTCATTTTAAGAGGTTCCTTTTCATCTTCCAACAACATTCTAGTTTTTATTAAAATTTGTCTTAATTGATGGATTTTTGGGCCTTCCTTTATAATGGTAGAAATTGGATTTTTAATATAAGCTTTCATTCGTTCAGGTCTAATGTCTCTAGCATTGATTGTTTTTTTTTCTATGGCCTTTATCATTTTTTTAAAAGCTTTTTTAAATTTCAGTGAGTCTGACAACTGTGTCGAAATTTTATCTTCTATTCTTTCAATTTTTTCATATTCTTGTATTTCAGGATCTTGACTCAGCTCATAAAGTTTTTCTTCCATATTTTTCATATTGTCTTTCATTTCTTTTTGAGTGTTATTTGCTGCATCAATTTTAGTTTTATAGTTTCCTAATCGTTCAATATTATTTGATAATAATGGAATTTTTTTTAATAATTGTTCCGCTAATTTTCCTTCTTTATAATTTTTTAATAAAAATTTATTTACTTTTGCGCTCATATTTCCTAAATTACGCAAATGCATATCTATTTCTTTAATTTCAAGACGATAAGCTTTTCCAAAACGAGGGAGGCTCTTTCTTCCTTGTTCATTATATATTAGATAAACTTTCTTGATTCCCTCAGTATAAGTTATTGAATTTTCGTATGAAATGTTCACATGAATAGAAGGTATTTTAATCTCTTCTAATGCATTGACTACATTATCTATAAATCTCTCCATAATTTTTTGATTTTTTGGATCTAGAGGCTCTTCTTCATTTTTAGAAGAACGTTCTGTCCAAGTTTTTAATGATATTCTTGCTTCTGCAATTTCTTTTTCAGATGTGGTAAAAATTTTACTTAAAAGTTTATGTTGCCTTTTAAATCGATTTTCTAATGATTTTAAATACCATTCTTCAAGTTCATTAAGAGAGATTTCTGAAGTCATTTTCGTACAAAAATAGAAAAGATTGGATCTTTTAAAATGATTGTTGATCAATTTAATTTATGACAATTTTATTAAAAAAGATAAATCCTATTTTTTTATGGTTTTGTAAAAGATTCAAATTTTGATAAACTTATGACTTTAAATTATCTTGAAAAATTAATTTTCCTAATGTTTCAATATTTACTTCTAAAAAGCCATCTTTTGATGTTAATGGAGGTTTCATATCTCCATTTTTACCTTTTGAATAATTTGAATGAAAAATAATACCTTTCTTAATAAAATTGTCGAAATATGTTTTAAAATTCATTTGTTCATTGTCCTCTTCTTGGTTTATTTTATTTTCATTTAAATTAAAATTTCCATTCTTATTATTTTCAATTTGCTTCATTCCTGCAAATAAGTCCCCGAGTGAAGCCAAAATAGGTAGTTTTTGAGCCATTTCTTTCATATTTAATAATGCTTCAATATTTTTTGCTGAAAGATATTCTTTTAGAACATCAATATTTAAACCAAAACATGCATTGAATTTCATATTGTGTTCTTTTTCAATTGCAGTTTGGATTTTCTTATATAAATCTATGGTGGGATTTGCAATAATTTGTTCATCTTTAACTATTTTTAACATATCCTTAGATTCGATTAACTTAATATTTGTTTTCCCTTTATTAATGATAATATTTACTAAATATATCGTTGGATTTTCATTTTCAAAACCCTTTTGGAATGTCATAATAAGGATTGACTCATAATATTTTACAATCGAACGAAACCCAATGTTAAATTGTGTCATTCCTGGGCCTATTTGGAAGCCAAATAACTTTAAAAATTCATTTAATAATGAATCGGGATACCATGTAGTTGTGTAAATAAGCTCAACCAAATATGTGAAAAATTCATAAAATTCTAAAGAAGGATCATTTAGTTTATCTAAAAAGGCTAAAATTTCTTCTTCATCAAGTACTTGAGTTCTAACTTGAGTTTTTTTAAAAATATTTTGGGCGATCTGCTTTAATTTTGCATTATTTTCAAATAATCCTTTTAATAAATATAAAGGAAGCGGATTTAAGCGCGCTTTGTTATTTGTGATTACTATTTTAACTCCTATTAAGGGAGTTTTACGTGTTTTGGAAACAATTATTAAATTTGAGATAGATTCGTCATAAAGTGTGGTGATAATTCTTGTCCATTTATCTAAATCAATATTTTTAAGATTTTGAATTCGTTTTTCTAATGTACTAAATGTAAGTTTATAATGATATTGAGATATAATATAATTTAGCTTTAATTTTTCTTTTTCACCCATCTTTTGAATAATTTCATCAATATTATTCAATTTATTAATTGTCTCTAAGGCATTATAATTGAAATCTGGTATAATTTTTGCAATAATCTTTTTATAATCTAAAGGCAGAATAAAACTTCTAGTATCTGATATTTTAAAGTTCTTATTTAGATATTGGACTAATATATCCTGAAAAGGTTTGTGATTTTTAATTTTTTCATTTAAATCCCTAAAAAATTGAATTTTTTCTTGATTTGCATTAATATCACTATTTTTTATAATCTTCTTAATAAAATGTAAATAAAAACTATTTTTTCCTTTTTCTTTTGTAACTTTAATAAATTCTACTTTAGCTATAAATAGATCAATAATATTTAACTTTTCATCAACAGTTATAAAAGACATTGACTGAAAAGCATGATGTGAATAATAATTTTCTACCAATAAATATAGTTGATGGAGATCCCATCTTATAGGAAGTCCGTCCATAATCTCTTTAGGAATTGATAAATTTTCTAATGGATTTTTAGCAACCATATTTAAATAGGAGATAATCTCCTCAAAACTTTCTCGGAAGCGAGTAATTTTTTTTTGGTTTGCCCACTCTGAAGGACTCATTGATAAAATAATTTCGCCTTACTTTAAATCTATTTTTGTACTCATTTCACAAAAAAAAATGGAAAGAGAAAATTTTTTTTAACCTTTTTTATATGAAAAAGATAAGAAGAAAAATGGAACAATTAACATTTGAAAAAATCAAAGAAGAAATCGCTCAATTGGCGGAATTATATAAAATTCTAACCTCTAAACCTGAACCAGAAGAGGAAGAAGATGCTCATACAAAAATGATCCCTCTTATGGAGCGAATTATAGACTGTAGTGGGGAACATCCTGATATACTTAAAATTGCTTCCGATTTACAAAAGATAATTGTTAATTGGGATCCTCTTGAGAATTGGTTTTTTGAAGTAAAAAGTTTAAAAGAGAAAATGGGTGAGTTCTTGTTAAAGATTGATCCCGATCAGAAGGAAATACAAGCAATTATCGAAAATTCGAATAAATTACCAGAATCTAAGAATGAATCAATAGAAAAAAGTAATTCAAAATCAAAAATAAGT
>CAYPTZ010000417.1:0-3987 GCA_964413395.1 uncultured archaeon
GCAGCAGATCTACAAATAACAGAAGCATTTAGATTAGCAGATGAAGTTCTCGCCAGAATGGTCAAAGGAATAACTGAAACAATTTCTCTCCCTTCATTGATCAATTTAGATTATGCAGATATCAGAACCGTATTGACATCTGGAGGAGTTGCAATTGTAGGAATTGGTGAGGGAGATGATGAAAATAATCGAGTTGAAGAAGCTATAGATGATGCTTTAAATTCTCCTTTATTAGAATTTGATATTTCAGGTGCAAAAGGAGCTTTAATACATGTTACTGGTGGAAATGACTTAACCCTAATTGAAACAACAAAAGTTGCCAATTTGATAACAGAAAGAATGGATCCAAATGCAATGGTTATTTGGGGGGCCCGAGTTGATCCAAACATGACAGGAGCAGTTAGAGTGATGCTATTAATAACTGGAGTTAAATCATCTCAATTATTAGGAAATTCAAATAATAGATTCTTAATGGCCGATTTTTCACACTCAAATTCTAGAAACAAACCCAGTTTGGCAGATGATTTCTTTAACATAACAGAAGTTCGTTCAATAAATGAAGAAAATTTAAATATGTTTTAAAAATACTAAAAGGAATATCACTATAAGGTTGGTTTCCATATTTTTGTAAAATCTTCTTGTTTTCTTTTTTGATACTCATGTTGAAGATAAGCTAAAACAGTCTTATGAGCAGAACCTAAAATAATCATATTTATTCCTTTTTTAGCGATTTTTATTGAATTGAATTCTCCAATTATAGCTAAATATTTATTGTAAATTGAGAGAAAAACACCAGTAAATTGTTCAATGGAGGATCTTATCTTTCCATTATCACCAATAATTCTTCCTTTAATTCGTTTTAATTTATTACCCGAAGTACCAAGAAGATTTTCTAAATCAACAATCTCTAAAACAATCTCGCTATCGAGTAATTTTAGAGCTTTATCAGGATTAAATCCATAATTAATTGCTTCCAAAATATGATTAGTATTGTATACACGGACTCCATAAGAATCTATAAATTCCTGATCATCAGTAAATTTCGCATCAGGGTTAGCTTCAACATAAAAGTCTCCTGTTTTACTGTTAATTTTTATTAGCGTTCCTGTGATCGTTTCAATTCTTTTTTTTGTTTCACCATTTTTTCCGATTGCAACTGCTAATCGATCTTTATTAAATGACATTATTTCTTAATATGAATCAAATAATTAATTTTTTATGTATAAAAAAAAAATTAATTTTTATTCATAATTTCTTGAAATATTAATTCAGGATTTGGTTTTTCATTTAAGGGTAAAAATGATTCAAAAAATTTTGAAACATTGATAATGTCTCTCCTTAGGTATACAGGAGCATTAATATGATAAATTGAAACAGCTTGAGAGACATCAATGATGATTTGTTTATTTTTATAATATAAAATATTGAATTCACTCAAATCACCATGTACAAGATGAGCATTCCAATACATATCTTCAATTTGCTGAATTATGTACTTAAATTCTTTAGTAGGATCTTCAAAGTGATTAATTTCTTTTAGTCTTAGAGCAGGAGTCCCATTATTCTCCCCGATATATTCCATAATTAACACATTGTCTTTACAAATTATTGGATTAGGAACAAGTATATTATGTCTCTTCAATTGAGTTAGATTCTTGAATTCCTTTTTACACCAAGTATATATAATTTTATGTGTTGAATTTCCAATTTTTTTAAATCTAGGATCCCCAATGATATAATTTTTCATCCATTTGGTGTTTTGAGGATCAATTTTATATATTTTTATTCCCAATGGAGTTTTATCTTCTCCATATGCAAAATAAACGTTAGCTTCCTTTCCAGCTGAGATAATTCCGACAAAATCTACAATGATCCCCTTTGCTTGTAATTTATTTATATTAACTGATGTATATTTATCAAAAACTCCACCTGATGCGGCATTTTCTTCAGTTTTTCTCTTAGTTTTTATCCGCTGTTGATCTTTTTTTCGATCTAATTTTGCAATAATTTTATCTCTATCCATATTGAATCACCATCAATTTATTCTGTATCAATAAGTTTCCATCTTTTTTTTTGAAAAATATTATAATTTACTTGAGATATTTTATTAGTATCAATATTCTTAATTGTGATTTTATTTTTGGTAATATTATTTACGATATAAGGTATCCCTTCTAATAAAAATTTTTTTTTTGGCTCTATAGGTAATAAGCGAAGTAATGTAGATAGGCGATAAAGATCAGATCCAGTTTCTTGTTCAACCCCAATTAATTTTTTTGAAAATTTGATTTCAAAATGATACCTTGTTCTAATTTTCGAAATTATTACCCTTGCCATCGCATTTGTACTAACTTTCAAATCAAAACCATTAATAGTTGGATCAATAATTGATATAAAGTTTTGAACATTACGGAAATTTTCCTTTTTTTCAATCTTTTTAATATCATTCATAACTTCATCTAGTTTATTTTTATCATTTGGATGTTGAAGTCTAATTTGAACAATTGCATCAAATCTACCTCCTTTTTTTTTCGCACAATAAGGACAATGGATTTCTTTTTTTTTTATAATGATTGATTCTTCTTTAACTTTTATGTGGTCATCAGAAGAAATCTGAATTAGCAAATTTATATCTGCATTATCATAAAGATTAAAATCTTTATTAAAAAATAATTCATATCTTTGCTTTGTCTTTTCTTCAATTTTTAAAAAAATATTATTGTATAATATTTTAGACATAAAATCGATCTCTGGTTCATTTTCGGGATGATATAACCACTTAAATTCTTGTTCTCTATTTCTTAGAGAAAAAGCATTACAATAAATACATTTTCGAATTTGTAATTTTAAAGTATTATCATCTAATGATTCTATTTTTCCAAAACATTGCTCACATACAAAATCTTTATAAATATGGGTGTTCTCTTTAATAGATATCCCACATTTTGAACAAAATCGTCTTAATTTCATGTTTATCAAGATTATATTGAATTAAAAAATAACTTTTATTGCAACAGGGACATTATCAATAATCGTCATTCCTTCATTGATTATAATATTTTCATTGATTAATGCATTTACTATACTTTTCCCTACAACATTGAAATTATTTGAATTTCTTAGAATTCTTATCGCATCCTCCAAAGAAATTAATTTATCTTTGAAAAAGGTTTCATTTATTGAATATTTCATTTTTTCATTTTTAAGAGTTTTTCCCAGACAATCTTCATCGCAGATTGCAATTACTTTTTGACTAGGATTTGAATGGATTTTTAGATAGTATTTCATTTTAGATCATCTCAAGATAAAAAAAAATTATAATTTTACCGGGTGTCGAGTACCACATGCTTGACAAACTAAAAGATGAGCTCTTCCTTCTTTTAAAATTACAGTATCAGGTTTCCCACATGTTTCACAAATTACGTATTTTTCGCAATAATTTTTAATTAATCGATTTATCGTATTTAACTTTTGTTTTCCTTTCAATATTGCTTTGTTACCCTTTACTCCACCAGCTGTACCAACTTCTTGTAAAATATTTTTAATAAAATGTTTATCATCTCTTTTAATAACATCAACAATTTCTTTAAAATTTAAGAGAATTGTGTTTTTTCCTTCATATTCTAATCTAGCAATAGGAATTTTCCAACGATCTGTTTCATGAAATCCAGCGGGAATTTTTTCAAAAGCTCTATCAAGGAGTTCTAAATATTCTTTTTCATTTGACATTAATAATAACAATATACTATTAGCAAAAAAATTTTCTAAAAAAACTAATAAGAAGAATAGAATCCAGGTTGACTTTTATATATTTTTACATCTTGACATAATTGATCTAACAAGATTTTAAGAGATTTCATCTCAATTGAAAATTTCTTAGATATTTCTTCTACAGAAACGCCATCACCGTTATCATTATTGCTGATATATTCAACAATTTCATCAAGTGGTGTACCAGGTCCGAAAATCTCACCGATGCCTGCTTCC
>CAYPTZ010000418.1:0-3979 GCA_964413395.1 uncultured archaeon
CTAATGTACTCCCTGGATGTGCAGTTATAAAATAGTATTTTAAAGTTTGGTTTAAAGATTGATTAATTTCATTAAATTTTTCTCGAAATTCATCAAATCGCGAATTATCCTTATTCATTAATTCTAATACTTTAAGAGAAAAATGTTCAGGAGCAATTTTTAATGAACCCGAAATGTGATAACGTGAAATTTCAACAAGATAATCGTTAGCATCTATTGCTAGGTCATATCTTATCCCACTTCGGACAAAAACTTTTTTGACTTTTGGTATACTTCTTGACTTTTTTAATAATTCCAGTCCTTTTTTATGGGACAAATTAAGTTTCTTACAGCTAATGCAATTATTAGAGCAATTGGGAAAATTATCACAGTCCATCCCATACATGTTAGCAGAAGGGCCTCCTAAATCTGAAATATATCCTTTGAATTGAGCAAGTTTAGTCATTTGTTGAATTTCTTTGGTGATATTTTCTATAGATCTTGATACGATTTTTGTCCCTTGATGGAGAGCTATTGCACAAAAACTGCAGTTCCCAAAACACCCTCTATGAGTAATAATGGAAAAACGGGCCATCTCAAATTCTTTAAATATTTTTGGAATAAAATACGTAAATGGTAAATTATAGAGAGCATCTAATTCTTCAGTTGTATAGATGTGCATTTTGTATTGAATTAAAGTTCTATCACCTACAGTTTGAACTAAAGTTTTTTCATTTGAAAAAGCAAGTTGCATTTGGCAAAATATTTTTTTATTCTTAAGCACTTCTTCATGAGAGGGGAGAATTTCGTATTTTTGATGGTGGAATTTGAGATTTTTAAATTCCTCAATGGAATTTGAAGAAATAATGCAAGTTCCTTCAATTTCTGTTAAAGGTTTTTTTTGTTTTATTCTATTTGCTATTTCAACAATTTGATATTCTCCAGGACCATAAACCAACAAATCAGCTTTTGAATCGAATAATATTGATCTTCGTAAAGAATTATCCCAATAATCATAATGGGTGAATCTTCGTAAAGATGCCTCAACCCCACCAATAATTATAGGAATTTTTCGATATTTTGGATTAGATCTAAATATGTGATTTTCATTAAAATATTTTTTTTGAGCTTCTTTTAACTTTTGTGAATATACTATCACTGCTCTATCTGGAATTTTTGAATCAAATGGCTTATAAGGATCTTCTGATCTCAATTTTTTAAGAGGAGTATAATTTTGTAGCATGCTATCAATTGATCCTGATGTTATTCCAAAAAATAGATTAGGAAGACCTAATTTTAAAAAATCATTAGTTGATTTCCAATTAGGTTTCTCAATTATCCCAACAGTAAAACCATTAAACTCTAAAACACGAGCAATTACACCTACTCCAGATTGTGGATGATCTGACCAATATTCCCCACTAACGAGGATTACGTCAAACCGTTTAATATCAGAAGTAAGTGGTTTAGTACTAATCACATTATATAAAAAAAGCGTTAATATAAAAAGAAGTTGATGTAGTTATTCTCCAATTTTTTTTTGTCTGATTTCGCCTTTGGGACTTTTCTCTTCAAATATTGTTGCGGTAAATCGTTCTACAATAGTAGTATTCATATTTTTCCAAGAATCTTTAGGTATCCATGCTTTTTCACAGGTATGTTCAAGAAATGTTTTCGAATCCCAATTTCTATTATGCTCAACGGGGACTTGAGGCAATAATAACCCACGACGATTACCACAAGTGATAATTAATCCATCTCTTCCAATTACTATTTCATTTAGGTATTCTTCAGGTTTATCAACTTTTATCTTTTCTGGAATTGAAAGGATTGAAATTTCAACTAAAATATCTTCCATTTCGATTAATTTAACTTCAGGAAATCTGGGATCTTCTACAGCTGCTGAAATAGAAACTATACCAATTGTTTCAATTAATGGATAGTGTGGAAGAATGATTCCAATGCACCCTCGTAATGAATTATCTGAATTGGATGCAATTTTATTTAGAGTTACAAATGCACCTCCTTTTTTCCCATATTTGGTTTTTAATTCTTTGTTGATTTCTAATTTATTTCCTTCTTTCAGGAAATTCTCAATATTATTTCGAGCAAACTTGATAAGTTCTTTTCCATCTTCGAGAGACCATTTTTCTGACATTACATCACCCTTTGATTAAAAATAAAAATTTGTAACTGACTCATTATAAAAAAAATAAGTAAATTTGGAAATATTTTTTTCATAGTATTTCAAATGTTTATATAAATTATTCATTCTTTTTTATAATTTTTCCAAAATTTCCTAAAATGCCTACCTTATGGTCATATGCTAAATTTCCTGCGAGAAATACCTTATCTATTTGAGCATTTATTTTCTTATTTTCCCAAGGAGTCCATTTTTGATTGCTGATCATGTCCTTGGATTTTATAGAATAAGGTTCTACCTCTCGAAGAATTACTAAATCAGCATCATAGCCGATAGCAATTTTCCCTTTATTCTTAATGTGAAAAAGCTTAGCAGGATGTTCTGAATAATAATGCAATAATTGCTTAAGAGTTAGATTGTGATTAAAAACTTCTGTTAATAAAATTCGACTGGCAAAATCGATATAGGGAAATCCCGCAGGACAATCACGAAAATCTTGATTTTTTTCATCTAATGAATGAGGTGCATGATCTGTCCCAAAAATATCAACAAATCCATCTTTAACTTTCTGATATAACTGTATTTGACTAATTTCAGATCTTAAAGGGACTAAAACTTTTGCATAAGATTCCTGTTGAAATTTCATTGAATTATTTAATAGAATATGATGAGGCGTAACCTCAATTGAAGCAGAATATCCTCTTTTCTGAAGAGTTTCTCTGATTATCTCCACGCAATCAGGATGCGAAACATGGACAAAATGAATATGAGGTGCTTTTGAAGGTTCAGGAAAATAATGATTAATCATCGTAGAAATCATCTCAATGCATCCTAATTCATTGGAATATACAGAATGCTGAATATCATGTGCAGTCAAGTTCCTATTTATGACTCCACTATTTTTTGAGTTTTGGATTCCTTTTTCCCAAGCAATTTGAAGTTTTTCCTCTGATTTAGGAAGTTCGGGATGAAAACTAATGGGCAAATCTAATTCTTTAGCAGATTTAAATAATAATTCCCAATTTTCATATGATTCATCAAGTAAGTGACTTTTATCTTGAAAATGAAAGCTAAAATCTTTAGGGGAAAGATCCTTTTCCCAAATTGAGTTCCAGTGTAATCGAAATTGGTTGGATGAATCACCAGGATAAATTTTTAATCCAAAAATACCCATATGTTTCATTTTATTTAGTTCATCAATATTGAACCCAGATTTTACTGTTGAATAAAATCCAATATTACAAAAAGGAGGAGATCTATTAGCTAGTTTTAGATAATTATGTAAATTTATTTGTGTTGAAAGAGGAGGAATAGTGTTTGGCATGCTTAGAACTGTTGTAACTCCTGAAATAAGCGCTCCTTTCGATCCTGAAATTAAGGTCTCTTTATAGGCTTGATCTGAATCTCTAAAATGAACATGTACATCAATGAATCCAGGGATTACAATACTATTATTGCAATCAAAAATATTGTTTTTGTTTGATATTGAATTCAGAATCTTGTTTGGAACTTTTCCTAAACCAATATCTTCAATAATTTTATCATTTATTAAAATATAACCTTGTTGTAGGTTATTTTCAAAAAAAATCTGCGCATTATATAAAAGTTTCTTTGTGTGAACCATTTTTCGATGCATTCCTACAATTTAGAATTATATTACCAGGGATGTTTCTTTCTTTTCTTCTTTCCACCCATCATCTGTTGCATTTGAGTGAGATCCATTCCACCAGGCAACCCATCCATTCCAGGCATTTCACCCATTCCTGGTTGAGCACCATGTTTTTTACGTTGTTTTTTACCTAACATATTTTTCATCATTGTATTCATTTGAGACCATTGCTTTAGGAGTCCTTTAAC
>CAYPTZ010000419.1:0-3979 GCA_964413395.1 uncultured archaeon
GAAGCAAAATGCATTTCGGGATAATAATATTGTAAATTTAATTTTAATTTTTTATATTTTTTCTCAATGTCTTTTAGGGTAATTTTCTGAAAATTAGCTTTTGAAGCCAAAGTAAAGCTGTATTCGCCGGCTTGATAAGAAGGCACAACTGCTCTCCGAATTTCCAAATACGGGAAAACTTTTTTAATTCTTTTAGATATTGAATTGCATTCATTTCTTCTTGATCCAATTGAATTTTGCACACAAAAGTCAGTTTATTTTGTTTATCATGAGTTAAAACTAATTGTGCTTTTTTTCCTTTTATCAATCTGACATCAATCATACCAATTTCCGAGGCAAAGGCATTAATGGCTGAAATAAAACCTCCAAACAGATCTTCTGTAATTTCATCGATAAAACGATAATTATACAAGGTAATTCCATTTTCAGTAATTATCCAAATTTCATCGATTAGTGGGGCCTCTTCCATAGAAATTCAATCTCAAAGGTTATAAATGGCGGCTTCAATATATTTCCTAAAAAATCTTTCATAATAGTTTTTTTTTTTTTGGTAAAACATTTGAAGGTTTTACAGATTATAGTGAATTTAGACCTAAATTATGTTTTATTTGAATCTAAAAACTAATCTGTTTTTTTCTTTTTGATTTCCCATTGATCTTCATATATATCTATCATATCAAATTTTGCTAAGGCTGCCGTTATATCAATCAAATCCCCTTCTATTTTATCTAAATGATCTAATTTATCTTTTATTTTTTTTAATTCAATTTGTTGATTTAGAAATAAATCAAAAACAGTTTGTTGGTTTTCTGGCTTCTGAATTTTAATATATTCATTGACTGCATCACGTATAAATTTAGAAAGATTCCCATCATAATTGAATGAAATCCATCTGTTATATTCTTCCTTGGATAAAGTTATTGAAATTCTTTTTGTATCACATGTCATATTCTCACATACTCTTCACATACTCTCACATACTAATATACATAAATTCATAATTCATTAAAATTTTTATATCTTATCTCTTATCTCAAAAAAAACATATAATTATATTAATCTGGGAAGAAGTGGGTAGAATGCAATAATGTCAAAAGAATTAACTGAAGCAAAACCTGAAAAAGAATCTGATTCTCAAAAGAAAATTAAAGAAGAAGCAGAAAAAAAAAATAAAGAAGAAGCAGAAAGAAAAGAAAAACTAAAGGGACAAAAAACCAGCAATGGAGATATGGTAATGGTTGACATCCTGGGAACTACTTTAGAGGAAGATGAATCTCACAATATGATCTTTCAAGCTAGTAATCCTGAGGATGCAAAACTTCTTCCTAATTATGATCCTAAAAATGTAGACAGATATGTGAATGATCTTGCAATTATTGGAAAGAAAGGATTTCTTGAAGATAAAATTGATGCCATTATGAAAGATGGGCTTGAATTTTTCACAAAAAAAGAAGTAATATTAGAACCTATTGATGCTTTTGGAGAACGAGAAGGAAAAAAGATTGAAAAAGTAAATCAAAAACAATTTATGAAAGATATGAATGGTGAAAAGCCTTATCCTGGAGCTCAATATAAAGATAAAAAAGGTAGATCTGGAACGGTTCTACGGGCTAATCAAGGAAGGCTTATTGTTGATTTCAATCACCCACTTGCAGGTAAAAAAGTTAAATATTCTATTACAGTAACTGATAAAATTGAAGGATTTGAGAATCAATGCCAAGCATTATTGTCACGAAGACTTGGTGGTGTTCAAACTTTAGGTGAAATGTTTAAGATTGATCATGATAAAAAAAGTAAAACTTTAGAAATTGAAATCCCTCAAATGTTAACCTTCCAACTTGCTCAACAACAAGGTGGAATATATTTCAAAATGGGAGTCTCTATGGATTTACAAGAAAATCTTCCAGATGTTGATACTGTCAAATTTGTAGAAGTATTTAAAAAAACACCTGCTCCTGTTCCTCATGATCATGACCATAGTGATCATGATCATCACGATCATGAACATTAAATTTGATTTTTTTTATTTTTTTATCTATTAAAATGAAAGTTGGCACCAGCCTTCTTTAAGCATGTTCGATACATCTTCCCCAATATATTTGACAGTTACATCTAAATTTTCTAATTTTTCAGTAATTTGATAATTATCACTACATTCTTTACATGCCCAGACTGATATATTTTCAATTTCATTTAACGACATAGCTTCTGCTTTGAGTTCTAATGCCCCTACTAACGTTCTTTGCGATGGTCCCCATAAAATTACTATTACTTCACTCATCCATCCATTTTTTATAGCATTTCTTGCATACATAAATGCAACATCTGTCATAATTCGAGGATCAGCATCACACACAATAATAAATAGTTTATCCATGAATATTGAATGTGTTATTGATTTATTTAAGCATTGACAAAATTGTTTAGCAAAATTAATTTTTTTTTTTAGAATAAAGATTCTGAAAAGAAAATAGATAATTTATATGAAGATTTTATTTTTTTTCCAGCTTAACTACAGAAAGATTTAATTTTTTAGGACAATCTTTAAGTTTTTTAATTGTTTGAATTATTTTTACTTTATTTTTATTTTGAATAAGTAAGGAATGAGGTTCACAAAATTTAAAATATTTACAATCATCACGTTCACACCCTACTATACTAAATTCGATTATTGAGCCCTCGTATATATCTTTATTATACATTGAAGCTAAAAGAATAGGTTCCTTTAATTTACAGAGAATCATACTTTCTTCATGAAAATCTTTTGGACAATTCATTTTTTTATTTAGAGTCTCTACAACTTCATAAACTTTATTTTTTTCCAGATTTTTCTGGCATGTTGTAAATAATGAACAATCTTTTGGACATTCTGGATTAATATCATC
Source organism: uncultured archaeon (assembly GCA_964413395.1). Classification (GTDB taxonomy): domain Archaea; phylum Asgardarchaeota; class Lokiarchaeia; order Sigyniarchaeales; family Promethearchaeaceae; genus Lokiarchaeum. The sequence continues at coordinate 2,886 of CAYPTZ010000419.1, forward strand.
AAAAAAAAACTGAAATCCCTTAATTGCATATGATTTTCCAACAAAAGATAATAATACCATTATAAAAATAAAAGCATAGACAAAATTAAATTATTTTCAATCTGTTTAAAAAAAAATGAAGAAACAAGAATATTAATTATTCAGATAAATCTTAAAAATAATTTCTAAAATTTATCAATTTGCTATTTTATATTAGAATTACCTTTTATTATTCAAAGTTTCCCATTTATTATTAAGATGGAATTAGCTACATTTGCTGCTGGTTGTTTTTGGGGTGTTGAGTATAGATTTAGTAAAGTCGAAGGAATAATTAAAACTACTGTTGGGTATACCGGGGGAAATACTATAAATCCAACCTATAAACAAGTATGTTCTGGTGAATCTGGTCATGCTGAGGCAATTCAAATACAGTTTAATCCTGATATTGTTTCCTATCGAGAATTATTAAGAATTTTCTGGATGAATCACAATCCAACAACCCCAAACAAACAGGATGTTGATATTGGCAATCAATATCGATCTGCAGTCTTCTATTATTCCAAAGATCAATATAATTGTGCTTTAGAAATTAAACAAGAATTTGAAGAAAAAAAAATCTACACTAATCAAATTGTAACTCAAATTACAAAAGCTGTTGAATTTTATCCTGCAGAAGAATATCATCAGAAATACTATGAAAAAAATCAAATTAGAACTTGTTTAATATAAAATGAATAAATTAATGAATTACGAGAAAAATTTAAGTCATGATTTATTTTTTTAGATTATTGATAGAATTTGAAAGAAAATTCAAAAATGTGATAATATGAATCAAATACCTAACCAATCTAACATAGATATGAACATTTTAAAGATTACTCCAGAAAGTCCTGATGGTTTTAAGGTTGAACACATGAAAAAATTACCAAAAACTAAAACTGGGACAACCACTGTTGCTTTAATAGTAAAGGATGGTGTGGTAATGGCTACAGATAACCGAGCAACTATGGGGATGTATGTGGCTAATAAAAATGCACGAAAAGTCCACATGATTCAACCCTATATGTACATGACTATTGCAGGGTCTGTAGCTGATGCACAATATTTAATAGATT
>CAYPTZ010000420.1:0-3955 GCA_964413395.1 uncultured archaeon
ATCCCGATGAAGATGCATGGAAAGTTATAGAGCTTTCCAATATCTCTATTTCAAATCAAGGGGAAGATTCGTTTATTACATCTGATGATTTAGACCAAATCTCGTTTTCTACTGGTGAACAATCCAAAAATGTGGATTTTACCTTTTCATATGTAGATGAGACTGGAAATGATAGTTTTATATTTAATAATTTAATATGTGAAACTGATGGAAAATATACAATGCAAATTGATAATTGGGAATCAATCGATTCAGAAGAAGGAGGTAATATTAATCTTTTGATAGATATTGATGGAGATGGTGTGTATGATGTAGAATATTCTTTAAAAAATGGTCAAGATTGGAGTGAGCTACTTATCGCAAAACGTAATGAGGGAATCTTCATTGGTGCTGGTATTAGTGCAGGAGTAGCGATCGGAGTTATGGTTATTTTTAGATATTACAAAAAACCAAAAAAAAGTCTTATTCTTTAATATTTTTTTTTATACAGTCTTTAAAGTTATACTTTTTTTTCCTTCTTATCAATATTTTTCTTATCCGTTTGTTGTTGGTGTTTTTGTTTTTGATTTTGTAACTTTATAGGTCTTCCTTCAATTTGAGCAATTTTCTGTTTTTTAAAGTCAATTTTATAACTTAATTCTCGCTTTTTTCTTTGAATATTTTCATCCGAGCTCCCGTAATGCAATATATTTAATTCTCTCTGTTGATGAGTGAGATTTCGAATTTCATTTTTTAATTCAAGCGTACATTCTTTTTCTTCTGAAGTAAGAAGTTTTTTTATGCAAAATTCTTTCTTGGACGAATTAAACTTTGGTGATATTGTGATCTTATTTTGATTTGTGGATATATAAGACGGATCTTCGATCATTTTATCTAGGCTTTCAATTGCATATCCAAAATACTTGGGATTGTTCTGAGAATTCTCTGTTGCTAAAAATTGATCTAATTGTTTTGAGTCATGCTGAAAATAGTGAGATTTTGCTGATGTAGATTCATTATTAACTTTAGATAGGTCTTTTATCTATTCTAAATTGGAGTGTAGAAATTGCTCATTCAGTTCTTGTTGCTCTATTTTATCATATATCTTATTTATCTTGTTTTTTTTAGATTTTGGTGTCTCTGTGATTCTATATTCATTCATAAGATATTCACTTTAGAAAATTTCTTTTTCTATTTTATTTCAATTTCACTTAGATATCATTTAGAAAAAGATAAATCTATTTTAACCAGGATTTTTGGAATCTACAATTTTTTTTTAGCTTTGTAAGAGAGAAATAAAAATTATGAGCACATTTTGCTTCTTTTGCAATATCGGATAATTTATCTTCATTTTTTTTTTCCTAAAATTATTATTGAGGTATCTATTATATTTCTTGTAAAATTTACTCCAATTTTATTTATAGTTCTATATTTTTTTAGTAATATCCGATAATTAATTATTAAATTGGAGATCTGATAATTCCCTGAACCAAATCTTTATTATCATTTTTGTCTTTATGATTTTAAAGTTAAGAAATATTAAGGGATTGAAATGATAAAGTTTTCAGTAAAAAATGTTTTCAGGAAAAAAGGAATCGCAATTCTTTCAAGTGCAGGAATTGCTATTGGTTTGATGCTAATGTTTGTCTTAGGAGCATTTAGCGCAGGCGTCAATGCAACTTTTGAAGAAAATTTTTCAAAAGTCCTAGGTATTGTTGAAATTACCGAAAAAAACCCCGAAGGAGGTTTCAGTAAATTACCGTTAAATACAACTGAAATTCTTCTAGATTCCGAGCTAGGTGATGATATTCTCGCTTATAGTGTAAAATTAGACGCACCATTTGTGTTTACTTCCCCTTATACAGGAGTGTTTAGAGAAGGTCAAGCTGGAGATATACTTTCATTAACGGGCTTGAATTTAACGTTGGATAAAGATTGGAACGGTCCCTCCGTAAAAGTTGAGACAGGGAGAAATATAATCGCTGGAAAAAAAGAAATTCTCTTAGATTCTCGATTACTCAGCACAGACCAAACTTCGTTTAAACTTGGAGATCAAATAATAATCTATCAAAATATTTCCCCCATTGAGAATCAAACAGTTAATTTTACTGTAGTGGGCACCTATTTTCAAGAGGAAAGTGGTGCGCCGAACTTTGTCCCAAAGAGTTATAATATATACACAAGTATTGAGGATCTTTGGACCATTTTAGGGAGTTCGGGAAGAGATAATAATACTTATTCGTCGGTGGATCTTAGATTTCCATCAAAAAATAATAATGAAACAAATATATATATTGAAAAAATTGAAGAACTTTCAAATGAAGGCGCTTTTGGTGATATTTTTATTTTCGCTTTCTCTTTAGGACAATTTCAAGAGGGGATTCAAGATACACTCAGTATTTTTGATACTTTCACGAGCATAATTTCACTGATTACTGCGATTGCAGGCGGAATGTCTATAGTTGTGAGTCAATTGAGTTCAGTATCCGAGCGAAAAAAAGAATTTGCCATTTTAAAATCCACAGGATGGAAGAATTCTCATATTTTCAAAGATATTGTATATGAATCATTAACCTTGGGAATTATGGGTGCAATTTTTGGTGTTGGCTTGGGATTTGGAATAATCCAATTATTTTCCTCAGGCGCTGGACCTTTTGGTGCAATAAATGCGGTAGCAACTCCTTTACTTGTATTGGAGATAATTGGATTTGGGTTAAGTATTGGCATAATAGGTGGTTTCTACCCAGGATTAAAAGCTGCAAGGGTGAGACCTGTAATTGTATTAAAGGGGGATTAGAAAAATGACAGAAATAACCAAAGATGAGCAGATACACATACAAAATACGGAATCAGGGCGCCCAGTTATTAAATTAGAGAACTTAAGAAAAATCTACGGTTCAGGGGCTAGTGAAATCCAAGCATTAAAAGGAGTTTCACTCGATATATTTCCTGGAGAAATTTTGACTGTTATGGGGTCATCAGGAAGTGGAAAAAGCACAATGTTAAACATAATGGGAACGATGGATATCCAAACTTCCGGAAAGATCTGGCTGGATGGAAATGATGTATCTAATTATCCCGAAAGTAAATTATCCGAATTTAGGAGATTTATCATCGGTTTTGTCTTCCAGAATTTCTATTTATTACCCAATTTAGATGTAATTAGTAATGTATTGGCACCATTGATTCCCTATGGAATTAAAGAAAAGGATAAAAAAAGAGCAATGGAAATCCTTGAGAAAATGGGACTCAAGGGTCGAGAACACTCAACTGTGAGAAAATTATCGGGGGGACAATCTCAAAGAGTTGCGATTGCTAGGGCTTTGATTAATAATCCAAAAGTTATTTTAGCCGATGAACCAACGGGCAATTTAGATTCTGAAACAGGAAAACAAATTGTGGATTTATTGATAAATCTCAGTCATCAAGGAAAAACAATAATCATTGTTACACATGACCCGAGAATTGGTCAAATGATTAAAGAAGAAAAAAATGGCAGAAATATCTGGCTTTCTGATGGTCAATTAAGCGATCGCCCGAGTTATGATGTGTTTTGCTATGATGTAAATTGAGCACGTTTTTTTTTTATTTTTTGGATTTCATTAATTTCTCTCAACTATGATCTTTTTCTAATATTGAAAAATTTCCTCATCCTTTACTACCTTTTTTTCCTTTTTCTGTAATTCTCGCATTTTTTAAACCTCGCTGGGAAACATTGTTAAGATTCTATTTTGAGGTTAGTATCCAATGGAACATGATGAAGCTGAATTTTTCCCCCCCTCTCCTGCTAAAAAAAAGAAAAACCCTCCTTTGACTAAACGATGTATTTCCGCTGATCATTCTCAAAATGTTGCCATTGCAGATGATCCTCCTCCAAAACCAATAATGTGTTATGATAAGTTTCGCATAAAAGCACCGAGACCCGTTCAAAAAATTGGGTGTTTAGGCAATGGTCCCCCTAAATCTCCTGAGATTT
>CAYPTZ010000421.1:0-3947 GCA_964413395.1 uncultured archaeon
TTAATAATTGGTTTTGTATCTTGAGCTTTTGGCTTAGGAGTACTGGTAACAGGTTGAGAAGATTTTGTTGAGGGTTTAGGAGTTTCTTTGGGTTTTTCTTGCGATTTTATTTCAACTTTTGGAGATTCCAATTTTCCTCCAGATTCTCCTTGAGTATAAACCATATTTCCAATAGCATTATATGTACCATCTAGTAAAGCATCGATTTTATCATTATCTTTGGTTGTTTCTGGATCTCGACCTATTTTTCGAGCGTCAATTTCAATTATTTTATGCAAATCTCTTCCGATTATTGCATTACCTGCTTGATATCCATGACCCTTAATAGATTGTGCTTGACGTAATGCCATTCGCCTTGGAACTAATGCTCTACGTTTACCATGCCATAACCAAACAGTCTGGTTTCCTTCATCTAAAATAATAATACTTCGATTAGGTTCAAAATTTATTTTATCAAATTCGATAGCTTCAACGATGCCGCCTTGCACGACATCAAACATCATAAAGAAAGATTTACCTTGGCTTCTATTCGTTTTACTCATCCCGATTTGTTAATTTTTTTTTAACGTTATGTAATTCTGTGTTTTTTAACTTAAATGAATTTCATTCAAAAATGGTGTTTATTTAAAAAAGATTTTTTTGTTGGCATATATTTTCAATAAAAAATTCATAATAATTGGTAAAAATGATATATTTACCTTAATGATATCCATTCATTTTTGTTAAGATATATTCAAGAAATAATATTCCTACTAAAAATATAAAACCTAAAATCGAGATGAAATACCCCCAAAAATTATGAGAGTGGTATGAATTATATAATTGATTTAGATCTAAATTTTCCCAACTAATTAATTTTAAATGAAAACTATTTTTGTCATCCAAAATTTCTTCTTCGCAAACAATACCAGTATCTATATCCACTATTTGTGCAAAATTACCAGAATTTTGAAACAAATTAACGCAATTTAAAGATTTACCACCATAATTCAACTTTACAATTTCGATTTGACTTAAATTTTTAATAAATTCTTGTGAATAAATTAAATTAGTTAAATTCTCTTGGGTAGATACTATTGATTGATTATTCCAAAAAAAAGTTTCCATAATAGTATAAATGGATGTCTCATTTACTGTGATATTTCTATATTTAATGTATTGTTTTTCTTCTTGAACTTCATATTGATACACTAAGGTTAAATTTTCATCTAGATCAAAATTATTCACTTGAGAAGAAGAAACATTCATTGAGACTAATAAACTGAATATTAATTCAAAAATAAGGAAATATCTTTTGTATTTTATATTAGGTTTACCCATGAATCTTTCATTCAATTCCTTTTTTTGGTATTTCTCAAAAATAAGAAGATAATATAATATTTAATGATTTTTTATTCAATCCATTATTGCGATTCTTTTTTTTGCTTGATTTGATATCTTAAATTAATCTCACAAAAAAAATGTAATAATATTTAAATTATTGCATTGCTTATTTTTGATTCCTTATATGAATCTATCTTAGAAATCTTAAAATTTTTACTTTTTTTTCATTTTATAAAATCGAAGATAATATATTATTCCTAATACAAAATCATAACAATTATTGGTCTACAAAATATTATTATTAAAAAAAAAATACAAAAGGATTGATGATATGCTAGAAATTGGTATACAAACAATAAATTTGCATAAGGAATATGAAAATGTACCTGTTGTAAATAATATTAATATAAAAATAAATCGAGGACATTTATTTGGTTTCTTAGGTCCAAATGGCGCCGGAAAATCAACTACCATTAAAATGTTATCAACTATATTACAACCAACTAATGGGACTGCAGAAATCTTAGGATACGACCTTATCAAAGAACGACATAAAATTCGTGAATTAATTGGAGTTTGTCCTCAAGATCTTGTTCTTCATGAATATCTAACTGCAAAAGAAAATATTGAATTAATCGCAAAAATGCATAATATTCCTAAAGCGACATATAACGAACAAATTGATGAATATTTAGGAAAAATGAATTTACTTGAAAAGAAAAATATTCTGGTTAAAAACTTTTCTGGTGGAATGAAGCGGAGAATTAATGTTCTTATGGCTGTTATCCACAATCCAGAAGTAGTTTTTTTTGATGAGCCCAGTGCAGGTTTAGATCCTCAAAGTCGGAGAGTTGTGTGGGATTTCATTAAAGATTTTGAGAAACAAAATAAAACCATAATCCTTACAACCCACAATATGGAAGAAGCAGATGATTTATCTGAAGAATTGGCGATTATTGATCATGGAAACATAATAGCAACTGGAACCCCTCAAGAATTGAAAGGAAAACGAGGTAATGGCGACATTATCGAATTTCGATTAATTCAAGATGAATTGGAAAAGCGAGATAAAATAGTCTCCTTTTTAAATCAAATTGAGGATGTTATTTGGGCGAAACCTTTAGGGAAAGAAAGAATTGCTTTTTGTTCTTTAGATGGATTGAAGAAAATTTCAAACTTTTATGATAAAATGATTACAAGCTTTGGATCAAAAATGAATGACTTGGTAATACGCCAAAATACACTTGAAGATGTATTTTTGGATTTAACAGGAACAGCTTTAAGAAATTAAGGTGATATTATGAGTATTGAAACAAAAAACAAACCCTCTTTAAAAAATCGCTTAGGACAATTTTGGTTACTGGTAAAAAAAAATTTAAAGGTAACAATTCGAGATAAACAAGCACTGATATGGCTTTTTGGATATCCGCTATTATGCATGCTAATGTATTCAATTGCTTTTACTGGTGGGGGAGATCGAGCATCTTATTCGATTGTTATAATTAATAATGATACTTTGGGAAGTACTAACCCACAAACCGATTATGGGGCAAACACCTCTTTGATAATAACAGATCTATTCAACACCAATGAAGATTTAAAAAATTCCTTCATATTAAAAACTCAATATGATAATGGCACAATAATAGACGAAAAAGGAGGCAGACAATTAGTTCTGGATGAAAATATCGATGCTTTAATAATTATACCTCAAAATTTTTCAGAAGTAATAATAGGGAGTACATCTTGGTATTCAGATGCAAATGCAGGAAACATTCCATCTCTTATTGCATTACAAAATTCAAATTTCCCTTCAGGCGCACCTACATTAGAAATATTAACTTCAGCAGATCCAATAACCGTTCAAATTATTCCAAGTGTTTTTGAAAGTATTGTTAATGAAATAATTCTTACAACTAATCAAGCTTCTGCTTTAGAAATTGATCTTGATGTTGGATCTGATGATCGTCACATTTCCTATTTCGATTATTCTGCTCCAGGATTTGCACTTTTGGGAGTATTAGTGTCGATTTCAAGCTTAGCAGCCATAATTGGTTTTGAAAAACATGAAGGAATATTAGATCGCCTTGATACAACCCCAATACCTCGTTCAATATTATTAGGAAGTTCAGCAGGTGCCCAATTATTATTTAGTGCAGTCCAGATTATGATATTATTTGGAAGCATGTTTCTATTTGGGGTGAATGTTCATCCAGATGCAAATTGGTTCTTAGCATTATTTATATCTTTATTATTTGCTTTAGTGTGTATTGGTCTTGGTTTAATAGTTGCAAGCATTGCCAAAAATGCTAAATCCGGAGCGGATTTGGCATGGATTTTCATATTGCCCATACAGTTTTTAGGGGGAATCTTTTTCGAGGTAGATGCACCATTTACCAAAGCAATCCCATCTACATATGCAAATAGTGCATTAAGAAGAGTGGTACTATATGCGGAAAATTGGAGTGGAGTGTTAAATGATATTTTTATCCTGTTAGGATTTGCACTCGTACTAAATGTAATTGGGCTTTACATATTTATGAAAAAGAAGAAAATATAATTTTTTTCCTAATTTAATTGTTTATTTTTTTGATCTTTTTTCTTCATTCGTTAATTATCTCAGT
>CAYPTZ010000422.1:0-3947 GCA_964413395.1 uncultured archaeon
GTATTGAAAATATTGAAGCTGTTTTATGGCCAGGGGTTTTACGAACTAAAGAAATTGAGGATCGTGCCATAAATGCTCTACGGAAAGTTGATTTACTAGATCGAAAAGATAATCTCCCAAAAGAACTATCGGGTGGAGAAAAACAAAGAACATCCATTGCTCGAGCAATCATTCATAAGCCCAGAGTAATATTTGCAGACGAGCCTACCGGAAACCTAGATCTGACATCTGCAACACAAGTAATGGAGCTCTTAAAAGCTTTAAACAAAGAAATGGGGACCACCATGATTATGGTAACTCATGATCGAGCACTTGTAAAATATGCAACAAGACTTGTTGAAATGGAACACGGAAAGATTATTTAATCTTAATTTTTTTTATTACTATTCTTTTGGTACGATATTTTTATTCGCTTTCAACTTTAATTTGTCCTTCTTCTTTGAAACAATATTTTCGATCTAATATAAACTTAGTACTATACCCACAAGTCAGAGCGATAATAATTCTAAGATTTAAAGATAAGGAAGTTATTAATCCTAATAGTAATTGAATAAATAGATTCTCAATTGTAGTAATAATAGCTAATCCAAGGTAGATCATGAATTCCTTTTTTGTTTCTTCCTTAGAAATATGTTTTTTTTGAAAAACAATTAACTTATCAAGAATAAATTTAATGGAATACGTTATTCCTATAGCTATAATCGAACCTATCAATTCTGGAATGTTAATCGGTTCCCTAAGTAATAAGAAATTTTTAAAAAATGAGATATCTCCGAGTTTTTCCCCTAAAAAGGGAAAAAAATACGACTTAAATAGATTTTGAATAAGAAGATTTAAACCAATCATTAATATAGTAAATGTTATAAAAAGTATAACTTGCCTACTAACATTAGAATTCAATGATATTTTTTCATCCCTATTTAATGACTCATCCATTTAGGGTTAAAATGTAGAATTCTTTTTAATTTATGTCTAAATCCAAAAATTCAAATTTTGTTTAACATAACTATATAATAAGAATAAATATGATATTTCAAACAATGGCCCCTCCTTCAGTGATTTGGCAAATTATCGGAGTTTCTATTTTGTTTTCTGTATTTTCAAAATGGTTTTCAACTAAATTTGGTCTTACTTATGAAGAACAAATGGAAAATCAAACTAAAATGAAAGATATTAAGCAAAAGATGCAAGAAGCAGCAGGAGATTCTCAATTATTATTTAAAATTCAACAATAAATGATTGTATTAATTAAAAATACATATAAAAACCAATTAATCCCAATGTTAATACGATCTTTAATCTGGTTTGGTTTTTTAGGGTTACTTAATTTATTATATGGAGAACCTGACACTGATTATTTATCATTTAATTTTCTATTTGGTAAGGGAATATTTAATTTATTCATATTAGTATCGCTATTATTTTCAATATTAACATTATTAATTAAAAAATTATTAATTAGAATGAATCCAGAAAAATTTGATAAAGAAAAACCAGAAAAAATAGCAATGTTAGAAAATGATGTGAATGTTATTAATCCAACTATTGCCAATGATACCCAATTTTCACAGGACAATGAAATTGGATTACGATTTGAGCGAAATTCTAATAAAAATTGGAAAAATAAAATATAATTTTTTTTTTTAAAACAAATTCCCCGAGAAAAAAGCCTTAATATACTTCTCATATAAAGTGGACCATCGAGAAGGTATAGAAGCTGCTATAGCACACCCGAATCTACATCCTTTACAGAAAGGAAAAGAATCTTTCTCATCCATTATCGCTTTTGCTTCAAATGAATGATAAATATCATATATCGACCTTTTTTTTATGTCAACTTTTAAAATGGGATGTAATTTACAGGGGAATACCACTTCACCCTTATAATTGATCACTAAAAATGATCTGGCAATAACACAATGCAATAAATTTTGATTTCCAAAGCCGCCAGCTTCAATTATATTAGCCGTTGCAGTATCTGTTATTAAATTAGAATATCTTTTATTCAAACGCCGTATTTCTTTCGAATATTGTACAACATCAGGAATGAAATCATCGATATTCTCAACAATATGAGTAGAGTCTTGTTCTCTAATAATATTTTCACAAGGAAGCATCTCAATCATAGCCCCCAGTTTCTTGGCAAAAATGCACATTTCTTCCATACATCCAATATTTTCCTTGGTGACTACTGATGATATTAAAACAGATTTTCTTAATTTAACTAAGGCTTTAATGCCTTTTACTGCATTATCAAAAACATCTATTTTTCGGTATTTATTATGACGAGCAGCATCAGGCCAATCGATTGACACCATGACCCATCCAACATCCTTTAATTTCCCAGAAATGACAAGATCATATAAATTAAATCCATTAGTAGCAATATTGGCAATCATACCCTTTTCGCTTGTATAACTAAGTAATTCTGGAAGATCTTTTCGAAGAGTGGGTTCACCGCCAGTTAGTACCAAGATTTGAACGCCAAGTTTTTCAAGATCATCAATTATACGTTTTACTTCTTCTGTTTTCATCTCTTGGTGAACTTCTTTCTGAAAATCACGTTTCCAAATAGAACAAAAAACGCACCGCGCATTACAACGCAGAGTTAACTCGATTTGAGCATTAAGTGGCATGTAAATGTGATTAAAACTAAAGTTATTCAATATAAAATTTTTTATAAATCGTTTATAGTTTAATTGTGTCAAAAATATATCACTTTCTTACCCTAATTATGATTTTTCTGCATAATATATCAATTTATTCATATTAAATCATAAATTATCGCATTTTAAAGAAAAAGTCATTACTCAAAAATGAGTAATTTTATGAATTATGCATTTTTAATAAAAATTAATGGATGAAACTAGTCCTGAAAAACATATTAACTTAGTATCAAAAGATTTTATTGGTGAAAAAGAATGGTTTTTTCTGTATTGGATTGAAATTTTAAAAATTAAAACCAAAGGAATAATCAATACTCCTGATTTATGTAATATCTTACCAATCAGCCAACAGACTATATCTCGTAGAATTATAGAATTAGAAGGAAAAGGACTTATTTGGAGAACATTTGATGGGAAAGGAGGCGAAATTCAATTGACCACAAAAGGTTTAACTCAATTAAATATGATTTATGAAAATCTAAAAGAAATCACCTCACAAAGCACAACACAAATTCCTTATTATGGTAAATTAAAATCTGGAATGGGAGAAGGCGCATATTATATCAAACATCCAACTTACTTGAAGCAAATCAAACTAAAATTAGGATTCACTCCATTTTTTGGAACTCTAAATTTAGAATTATTCCCAGAAATTTCAAAATTATTGAATAATCAAATCTCAAATTTCAAATCAGTAACAATAAAGGGATTTATCGATGACAATCGAACTTTTGGCGATGTTAATTGTTTTCCAGTTACTATGTGGCCAAGAAAAAACCCTCAATTAGAAATTCAGGCAGCATTGCTCCAAATAAAAAGAACTTCACATAAAAAATATATACTAGAGTTTATTGCTCAATATTATTTAAGAGAATACTTTACCATTTCAGATGAAGAGGAAGTATGTTTTAAATTAGTAAATTTATAAAATTGGTAAATCAGATGAAAAACAAATTAAAAGTTGCTATGATTGGATGTGGACATATAGCCCCTCGATGGTTAGAAGCTATTTCCAATAATTCAGATCTTGATTTAGTTGCAATTTCGGACCCAGATCCTTCAAGTTTTGGAAAATTGACTAAATTTTCATTTAATAATATATTTAAATGTAGTGAGATCAAGGAAGCTTATAATAAATACGATATAGATGCTGTTTTTATATTAACACCACCCCAATATCATGCACGTTATATTCAAGATGCAATCGAAAGAGGAAAACATGTATTATCAGAAAAACCCTTATGTGTGAATAATAATCAATTCAACCATTTGAAAAATTGC
>CAYPTZ010000423.1:0-3943 GCA_964413395.1 uncultured archaeon
AATTTTTCCGCGATAAATCGATGAAATGTTTTATTTCCTCTACGATAATCTTCCTTGTCAATAAAATCGTCTAACATTAGATTTGATATATGCAATAATTCGATAGCAACACTGATACGGTAAATTTCAGTCGAGTATTCGTCTAAATCTTTCTCAGAACTAAGTCCTTTAAAAATATTTATAAGATTAATTGGATGTAATCTCCTACCACCTTGAATTACGAATTGTTTTCCATATGATAAAAATTCTCGCAGGAATGGTTCATCTTCATTTATAATTGTCTGTTTATAGAAATCTCTGATTAAAATATCAACTTTCTTTTTTTCTACAAACAGATACTTTTTAAAATTTTCATACATAATCATCCCATCCAACATGATTTAGAAATAAATTAATAGAATAAAATAATCAAAAACCTAAATAAATTTACAATCCTCGAAAATATTCCGCTCTAAGGCTATCTATGTTCTCTAATGCATAATCTATCGAATTTAATAACTTTTCTTTGTCTTCTGATAGATTTCCTTTTAAAGTTAGATAATTTGAGGCATGATTCGCCCTAAAAATACATCCATGGATATTATTTGAAATATTTTTAATAATCATTTTTAATTCCTTTAAAATTTCAATATTTGTCATAGGTATAAATTGATTCGTTTGAACATTGGTTTCAATTTGAGTTTCAGGGGGTATCATTAGCGTTAATGCAGATATATACCAATCGACATTATTGGAAGGATTTAATTGATTAATCAATACTGCTGTTTTAATAGCATGAGATTTACTTAATTCTGGATTGTTCCCTGCTAAGCCTAAAATTATTGTTCCACTTACAGTAATACCTGCTTTATGTAATTTTTGAATTGCTGTAATAATTTCTACTGAATCAGTTCTTTTTTTAATTAATTTTAATAAATTATTATCTCCCGTTTCAATTCCAATATATAGCATATTTATTCCTGCTTTAGCAATTAGTTTTAAATCTAAATCTGTTTTTTTAGTTATATCTTTTGCATGGGCATAAGCGCTTATACGCTTAAGATTTGGATGAGTTTTATAACTAAATTCTGCTATTTCAATTAAGTCCTTAGGTTTCATTACAAAAGCATTCCCATCAAGTAAAAATATCCGTTCTATATTTTCACCATACAAGATTTTGGCAGATTTTATATCCTGCTTTATGTCTTCAATATTTCTAATCGCAAATTTCTTTTTTAAATAGGGATAGCAATATATGCATTGATAGGTACATCCTATTGTTGCAGTTATAAGCAGTGATTTTTTACCCTCAGAAGGAGGTCGATAAACAGGTTCACTATAAAATAATTTTGGCAAATCCATTATTATAGTATATCTCCCAAAACCAAAAAATTTTTTTTAAATGAGACTTTTTTTGAGTTATATTATTTTTAATTTCATACTTATTATTTAATCTAATAATTAAAGCTAAAGTGTATATTATGCCAAAAAAAGCAGTAAAATCAAAAAAAAATATTCGAACTATTGCTTGTAAATATCTCGAATCTATTAATTCAATTAGCAATGCTGGAAATCCTTTATGTCACTGTTCAAAACGATTGTTCAATCTCTCTCCCTATAATATAGTATGTCAAATATGCAATTTATACAAACCCAATGCTCAGGATTTATCCCATACTGACATGTATGTTGCTGATGACGCAAAAAATTTTGTCTATAATATTGATGATCTTGAGATAAATGATGACGATTTTGAGGAAGAGATCGATGATGATATTGAATTTGAAGAAATCCCTAAAAAGAAGAAAAAAACCTCTAAGAAAGCTAAAGTTGTTCCTGATGAAGAAGACGATGATGAATTCGAAATTGAAAAGATTGTCCCTGAAGAAGAGGAAGGGTTAGTCATCGGTCATGAAAAAGAGGATGTTGAAGAGGAAATCGATTATGAAGATGAAAGGGAAGAAGGTTTAGGTAAAAAACACGGTTCATTAGGAAAAGATGATGAAGAAGAAGAAGATGAAGAATTGGAAGATGAACTGGGTGAAATAGATGATGATTTGGAAGAAGATTTAGCTGATGGCGATTCATTCGAAAGCGGTGCTTCAAATGAAGAATCAGGTGAAGGCATAAATTTTGAGGAAGATGTGATTGCAAAAATTAAATTTATTGGATCTGGAGAAAATAAAAAAGAAATTTGTCCATTTTGTCAAAAATCCAAATTATCTGTTTTACGTCATATCACAAAATGCAAACGAGCTACTCCTGAAATAATTGCTGCCTATACAAAATATAAGGCAAGTAAAAAGAAAAGTACTCGAAAAAAGAAATCTACCAAAAAAAAAACTGCATAAAATAAAACCTAATTCAATACTTTTTTTTTAAATATCTTTCAGTTCAATCGCATCTATTGTTAGGTTCTTAGGGCTTAAATCAACAATCGCACAAGTTGCACGGTTAGTTATATATCCACATACTTCACCAGGATTCAATAAGATCGTATTTCCATATTTTTCAATTTTAATATGATGAGTATGACCAGAACAAACTAAATGATATTGTTGTGATTTTATCAGATTATCTAATATCTTTTGATTTGTTCCATGATAAATTGCAATTTTTTTTTCATTCCAGATAACTTCATGAAAATCACCTTTAATGATAATTGCGTTCCCAAATAATTTGGGCCATCCTTCTCTTTCTCCATCATTATTCCCAAAAACACCAATAGCTTCTATATTTGTTCCATTAAGTGCATTCATCGCATTTTTTATAAATGGTGATATTAAATCACCACAATGAATTATTTTTTGAACATTTTCTTTTAAAAATATATCAATAGCTTTACGAATATTTTCAATATGATCATGTGAATCCGAAAAGACCCCAATTTTCATAACTCTAGATCTTTAAATACAGATTAAAAAATCTTTCTAATGAATATTGAAAGATTGCTTATTTAAAGGAAATGTAAACAACTATCAAAAAAAATTTGGACAAACTTGGTCATTGAAAAGACTATTATAATATAATGTTTCTTATCTCGAATATGTCAGTATCGATTCAAAAAGCCGCTCATATTTTGGGAATTTGCTGGAAAAATTCTTCGCAGATGGGATAAAAATAATCTTCTTATCCCCACTCGGACCGTTGGAAATCATCGCCGTTATGATCTTGCAGCTCTCCAAATTTTTCAAGAATCTCATTATTATAATCCGATTCCAATACCCTCTTGTGGTTATGGAAAATGAAATGATAAAAATATCATTCTAATATAAAAAATTTTGATATTTAAAAATATGAAATGATATTTTTTATAAAGGGATGAAATCATAACAAGGAAAATAACTTAACAGAAAAAAAAATGAAATAATATCTTTTAATTTTTAGTAGATTTTATTTTTAAAAAAAAACTTGAGATGACAAATTAATCTCCATTCCCATAATTGTTGCTACCTGAATGGGTCGCAGGAAGCTCAACAGAGATGAGTGTGTCACTACTTTTTTTTACATTTTAAAAAAAAAAATCATGATCTAATTTGGAAACTATATTTATTTTTTATTAAAAAATATTTATTATTCAAAATCTTAGTAATTATGATGGATAAAGAAATAATTACAAAAAACTCAATTGAAATTAGTAAAAGTCTTATCAATACATCACCAGGAATTGTGGATTTAGATTTAGAGGCAACAAAGTCAATAGGAGATATAGGAAGAATTGCAACTGCAATAAAAATGTATGGTCAAATTGATATCAAACAGTTTAAAGCGACAGCAATTGCACTTAAAATTAAACCAACAACTGCTATATATTATATGGATGAAATGTGCAATTTAGGGTGGGGAGAAATAATTAAAGATGGAAAGAATATCACTCGTATAGATGAACATATTCCTCCAGAAAGGCATATTTTAAGTGACTTGGGTTCTTTGTGGGAAGAAAAGGATCCTTCTCCAATAGATA
>CAYPTZ010000424.1:0-3941 GCA_964413395.1 uncultured archaeon
ATGAACAATATTTTAAATTAGAAAAATTATCAAAAGAAGAAAAGAAGAAAACGTTTTATTTAGATGATAATAAGTTATTTATTATAGAAAAGGAGTTAATCGATAATATTGTAGAAATAGCGACAAGTATTTCTCAAAATCACAAAATAATTCAGCAAGCATTGCAAAATTTTCAATCTTGTGAGAGTTATATGATCTTAATATTTAAAGAAATTAATCTTTCTTCTTTAATTTTCCAATCAGTTAAAGATCTAATCCAAATCTCTCGTATTCAATTCCAATTTAATATTCTGCACCATATTGAGCAATATCCTTACAATGACGAATTATTTATCAAGACAATAGCTTTAGAAGAAACATTTACTGATTTTATTCATAATAATAATGAAAGATCTCTATTTTTATTGTTAGGTCGTTATGGAATGGGAAAAACATGGAATGCTACTTATTTAGGAAGATTAACACAATTGGAAAATTCAGCAATCCCGCTTATAATTACTTTAGATGAAGATTATGAACTTCAATTATCTCAAATTTTTAAATATAGTGATAATTCTACTATTTTTGCAAATGATATTGGTCAAACATGTAAAATCATTTATGAAAACAAGAAAAAAAAAATACTATTCATTTTTGATGGTCTTAATTATTTACCATCTTCAAAAATGCCCCGTTTTCTCAATTTTATGAAATGCTTATTAGTGAATTATAACCATTATATCAACATTCTACTCACAGATACTGTAGCCAATTGGACTGAAAATGATTTTGTATTAAAAGCTAATTTGAATATAGATAATTATATCTATCAAAATAATAAATTGGATGCTATCAAACACCAAGATCACATTGAGACAAATTTATCTGGATATTGCCTACCTTTCAATGATAAACAAATTCAATCATGCATTAATTCTTATCAGCTGAATATAAATAATTTTACTCCAGCTTTATTTAATTCCTGTAAAAATCCATATATATTTAGAATCATTAAAGAACGAAATGATTACCCAGATCCAGAAAATCCTTCTCAGTTTTGCACTTATTTTTATAATGAAGAAGATCCATCATCCTCGATTCTTTCAAAATTAGGAATTAAAGATGAAATACTTACCTTTTTTTTTAGAATACTAAATGAATTCGAGGACAATCAAGAAAAATCATATTATGATTTAAGTGAGCTAATAATTGAAGATGAATATTCATGGAAAATTATATTATATAGTGGTTTAATTATTGAACTATTTAATGAATTCAATTCCACTTATACAATTAACCCACATTATTCAAGAATAATTGATTTCATCAAACATCGATTATTTTTCCATAAAATTTTGGGTTTAGATGCAATCCAAAGAAAAAATCTTAGTAAAGCTAAAGAAATTTTTGATAAAACTTTTGAACAAGCAATAAGATCAAAAAATCAAGTATTAATTGATAAAAATATACGATTATTAGCTCAAGTCGATTGTGCAATTAATGAATTTAAAAAATTAGAAAGTAATATTGACAATATTCCTCAAAAAATGGATTTAAATCAATGGAATGAAGCAAAAAATCTCATTTTAAATTCTAAAGAAATTTGTCAAAAATATAATTGGGTCAATGATGAAATAAATTTTTCACTTCTTATTGAAAATTGTGATAAACATCAAAAAATAACCAAGATCGAATTTCAAAAGGAACGAATTCGACTCGCAAAATTGAAAAGAAAACAATTTGATTTGGATAAATTAGAAAAGCAAAAGGAATTAAATAAAAAAATTGAAGCTGTTCGATTAGAAAAAATACAAAAACAACAGAAAATTGATGAACGGTTGAAAATAGAAAAGGAAGAACAAGAAAAACGTTTACAATTAAAGAAACAGGAATTAGAATTAGAACAACTTAAAAAACTCGATGCAGAAAAAAATATGGAAGTTATATATTATCATGATATATCACTAATTCGCAGAGATGTAGAGGTACTATTGGCACTTGAAAAAAAAACCAACAAACAAATACCGCAAGTGAACAGTGTAACTCAAAAAACTTTTGGATTTGTTTCAGAATCTAATAAAATCATTAAATTAGGTATTTCTAATTTGGCTTTAGATGTATTACCTGAAAATATCGGAAATTTAAAATCATTAAAGGAATTATGGATAAACAAAAATAATCTTGTTGCCTTACCTGAAAGTATTGGGAAATTAGAATCACTAGAAAGGCTTCAAGGTTATAACAATAAATTAACTTCCATTCCAGAATCGATAAAAAACTTGAAATCACTAAAACATTTATCACTTAGTATAAATAAATTATCGTTACTACCAGATGCAATAGGAAATTTGAATTCTCTTGAAAATCTTTATCTTAAAAATAATAATATTGTATTCTTACCAAAATCTATGGGGAATTTGACCTCATTAAAAAAATTATGGGTAACAAATAATAAAATATCATCTTTACCAGAAGATTTAGAAAAATTAGAAAATCTCAAAAATATTGATTTTTATAACAATAATCTCTCTAATATATCTCAAAAAATTGAAAATTGGTTTGAGAAACTTAAATCAAATGGTTGTGTAATTATAAAATAAAAAAAAGATGTTATCTATGAACATATTTTAAGTTCGTTTCTTTGCATTAATTGTTGTTATACCTGAACTTGATGTAGAAACATGAATTCGTAAAGTAGAGTCGACTTCTTGTAAGGCTTGAAGAAATTTATCTGAATCAAAATATCTACCAAGTAAATTAGCAAGATGATGTCCTGCAATGATATCGATTTGCTTTTCCCCCTCCTTTAATGCTTGTTTTGATTGAAGAAGTGCTTCATTTTTTGCTTCTCCAATAGTTAATCCATGTAAATCTATTTTCATTTTTTAATCATTAACCAATTTTTACAGAAATATTGATAACTTAACCTAAATATTTATTGATAGAATTGTAGGATCCAACAACAATTAATCTTGAATTCACAATTCTTAGAATTTCGATAGAAATCGAAAATTTAAATATATTTTTTATATATAAAGAAAAAATAAGAGATCTAGGTATTCATTATTAATTATCATCCAGGAGTTTTTGATCGAATTCCTGGAGTTTTCGATTTTATTTTAATTTTACGAAGTTGATCTTCTAAATCACGCTGAAGATCATTTACTTTTCGAAGACGTTTTTCTAAATCTTGGTATTGGGATTTTAAATTTGATTTTTCATTTTCAATTTTATTTCTTTCATCACGTAATTTCTTCTTAATATCTTCAATTCGGCGATTTTCTTGGTCCATTCCCTTATATTTAGATTTTAATCGGTCTGTTTCATTTTTAATTTTATCATAATCCCGTTTTTCATTATCAATGGCTCGTTCTAAATCATTTCTTTTCTTGTTAAGTTCTGGAATAGCATGTTTAGCATCAGTATATTCGCGATTAGCGGTTCTAGTTTTATCTCGAATTTTCCCAAGATCATTTTCATGATCCTTTCGAGTTTTTCTCAAACGTTTTTCTTCATCAAGACGATATTTTTTTAAATTATTTTTTTCATCTTGGACTTTATCACGGGCTTTATTCAAATCATCCATTTCTTGCTTTAATTTATTGCGTTCTTTTCGTATCCGATCTTTTTCATCTTGATATCGCGTATTTTCTGTTTTTAAATCTCGATTTTCACTCTTCAAATTATTATTCTCTCGTTTTAAGTCATTTAATCGATCTTTTGCTTCATCAATATCATCTTCTAGATCATTTTTTTTCTTTGATAAGTCCCTTAATATTCGCTCTGCTTGGTCTTTTTCTCGATTTGTTTTATTCAAACGCTCATTTGCTTCTTTAAGACTATTATTAACGTTATTTTTTGCAAAATCCAATTTTTGTTTTTGATTTTGGATATTTTGTTCCTTCTTATCTAGATCTCCCTTCCTATCATCTTGAGATCTTTTAATATATGCCAATCGGTCT
>CAYPTZ010000425.1:0-3933 GCA_964413395.1 uncultured archaeon
TCATCGGGATAAGGATGAAATTTTCTAGCTAATAATCCCCAATTCCTCGCTTCTTGTTTGTTTCCTAATTCGAATTCTAATTTTGCCATTTCAAAATTATTAAAGGGATTACGAGGATCTACATGTTGTCCCTTCATGAAAGCTGTTCGGGCTTGTTCAAAATTATTACGTGATTTGGCAATTTTTCCTGCATATATGTAGGTTTCCACACTAAATCGCTGAATATCTCGAGGAGAATGAGATAAAGTTTGTAAAATTTTTCTAAGTTGACCTAGGATTTCTTCAGCTTCATCTATTTTTTGATTTTTTAAATAGTTTTCCATTAGAAGGCGATAATTTTCTAATTTCTCAGGCGCAAATCGGATTGCTTGGGTGTAAGCATAGAAGCATTCTTCGAATTTTTTTTTATGTTTCAACATATCTCCATAATTTGACCAAATTCTGCCTTCATTGGGAAGTAATTCTATCCCGAATTTTAAAAGTCGTTCTCCTCTATCATAGGACTTCAGCTTTTCTGCAGCGTATCCTCCAAACCATAATATATCAGAGATCCAGTATTTTAGCATGAAAGGGTAGGTGTGTATTTCCTCTTTTTTGGTACGGTTAAGAAACTCACATACCATTTCTGCAATATGGAGTGCATCGTTCATTTGAAGGTGAGCTATGCGATTTTTAATCCAAGCATGGTAAATTAATAGATTATCAGGATATTTTTTTAAAAATGTAGAAAAGAATTGTGAAGGAAAAGTGGGGATCTTTTGAGGGATATCCAGAGCCGCAAATTGGTCGATATTTTGAACAAAATTTTTATCGGGGTTAGGCTCTAATAAAAGACATTGCATCGTTGGCATCCGAGAAAAGGGTACCCCTAACATCGGTTTTTTTTTGGAATAAAATTGCTTGGTTTTTTTTCCCTTGTATTTTGTTTCAATATAATATTGAATTTGATTGAAGTTCTTAGTCACTTCCCCATAACAGCGTAAACCAACTCTTATCAACGGTGTACTTTGCCAAGGTTTGCCATCTAGGGAATATATAGCACATACATCCTTATATATTGGTTTTAAAGCAACAATAAAATTGAATGGTGAAGGATTAAACCCTTCCATTAGTTTTTACCTCCGAATTATTTGATATCATGGTTTTATCAACTTTTTTTGTATCAATATGGATCCATGAATAAAATATATTTAGACAACTTTGTATATAAGTCTATTTTAATCATCATTTAGTTCCATAGGTATTATTAAAAAGAAATAATATAAAGTCGAATAAAAAAAACAGTTTTCTTAAGGATGATTTTTAAACCTAGGTTACTTCAAAAATAAAAAAATTTTCGAATTAATGGCTATTTTTGTATAACATTTCATTTGAATTATGATTCGCATTTATTAGGTTTTTGGTGGCTGTGAGGAGGAACCAAATCCCAATTAACTTACCTTATAATTGCTTCTAAGAATCGTATTAGATTTTATAAAAATTCTAAGTATGATTCACAATAGTCTCTGGTTTTCCATATCAGTTACATAAGTTAATTCAATCAAAAGTTACTTTGCAGAATTTAACTCATTTTGATTTTCAAAGATTACTTCAGCTTCAAAAAACGAACCTTTAAGATATTCAAGTTCAATTATATATGAAATCATAAATAGTAGCAGATGAAAAAAAAAAAAAATTAATATTGATTCTTATCACAAGGCTGGATATTAGGCGGTTTCAAAAGATTTAGATGAATAAATTCATCTAATTTTACATCAAATCGCATGTTTGCAACACTTATTGTTTCAGGATTCATTATAGGCACACTAAACGAATAATTACAACTCTTTTCGTTAAATTTAGTATTTAAATTTAGATTTTTTTTTTTTTTAAAATGATTATCAAAATAAAATTAAACTACCAACATTGTTTTTATAAAATTTGATTTAAATTCTGATAGGATTTGTACTTTCCATGATTAAATATAAACAATATACAAAAAATAGAATTCTTATCCACGAGAATCATTGTATTTAAATGCAAAAATAGGACGGAGTACAAAAGTTAGTGTTTTTGCGATTTTTTGAAGTTTGACTGTTTTTCTAATCTGGTGATATGGGATGTCTTTTCAACTGAATTAAAATGGAAAGGACCAAATTGATAAGAAAATATTAATTAATTATTGAATCTCGAACTTTTGATAATTTTTGTAATCAGATTAAGCCTTACAAAAAGAAAAGTTTAAAAGGAAAATATTCTTCGAACAATTATGGCTTGCAACCTAAAAAGTGAAGCATATTCTCCAATTAATATTAAACAAACGACTCTTCATAAATTTTTTCCTTCTCTCCCATAAAATCCCGTTAATATTTCATATCTCCAAGACCATGAACACTCTATCGGCAATTCCACAAAATCACAATATTAATACGTGATTGAAGCAGATAATCGAATTGAAATTGATCAAACTCATTGTTTAGCATGCAATATGCGCTTATTCAAAAATGGATTCAATGATCGTTTTGTGATTTTAGATAAAAATGAAGGATCTTACCATTTTCTTCTGCATCGTAAGCGATGTCCTAATTGTGGTGAGATTTCTATTGATTTATCTAATTTTGCCCCCAAATTTGGTAAGTATCATGAAAATTATAGACATCGAAGTCGACAACTATTTATGGAAGGATTTATTCCATCGCAAATTCAAGTTAGCTTTAAAATACTCTATGAAATATGGATTCCCAAATCAACAATTACTGTTTGGATTAATGCAATTACGCAATCTTTAGATATTCTATTACAAAAGACTCTTGTTCCTTCTAGTGGATATTGGGCTTATGATGAAATTTTCTTACGTACATGTAAACAAAAGAATTTCTTACTCGTTCTATTGGATACTACCACAAATTTTGTTATCAAAACTAAAGTAATTGATAATTTAAAGCGTGGAAAAGGATTAGTTTTTCTACAAGAGGCTAAACGACATAATAAGCTGAAAATGAAGGCTCTTATCAAAGATGGAGGGATGATGTTTGGAAATCGATTTACTAAACGTGGATACGACCATGTTAAGGTGCAATTATGCAGAATACATATTAAATGGAATACTAATCGCTACATAAAGCAATCTGCAGGAATCACTAAAGAATCAAAAAAACCATTACCTGAAGAATATATCCCTATTCGTAATCAATTTTACCGATTAATTGATGCAACTCACGAAACGGCGCAATTTGCTGCTATAGAAGCTTTAAAATTGACCATATTTAGAATGAAAAATCAACATCTTACCCAAGGGCTTGATCGACTGCAAGCTCAACTTCCACGGTTATCCAATCATCTTCGAGATCCCTGGATTCCAACAACCAATAATAAACTTGAAATATTTAACCAATATTTAGAACAAAATCCTTCCCTCAAGCGTCATATGAAAACTTGTAAGGGAACACAACGAGTAGTGAATTTTAGAGTATTTAAACACAATATGTTTCAATTTTTATATAATATGATTCAATTAAATCGAGAATATCGCCAATGGATGATATTACGGAAGGAATATGATTGTCCAAGATGGATGAAACATCAAGGAAATTATTTTCGAGGAAAATTTCGTCATTTTAATCAAATTTACTCTAATTATATGAATTTTTTGAATGAAAACATTGCAATTCTTAGAGATTCCTAACAATAAATGATGATAAAAGTCTTCACTAACATTTACACTCTACCAAAAAGGACGGAGTACGAATGTTAGTGTTTTGGTGATTTTTTTGAAGTTGAAAGGATCTTGATCTCCGAATTTAGGTAATTTTTTACTTTAAAACTAAGAATTTGATAAACTCCATCATTTTCAAGAATTTCTTTATGTCTATCTGTGATAATTGTGGTAATATACCTGTGATAATACTAGAGATTAGTTATTTTTGTTCAATAATCAATTTTTAGACATTTATT
>CAYPTZ010000426.1:0-3069 GCA_964413395.1 uncultured archaeon
TGCGTGCTTTTGCAAATGTGCCAAACCAGGGTCGGACAAAAAATGTGACAAAACCCTATGTGGGATGGGCTTTTCCACAAACGTCTCAAATATAAGAATCTGTTAAAACAATACTCCCCACTCTGCCAGATAATCTCCCCATTGTATCAGATTAGCTACTATGTTTGCCGGATTGTGTCCCAACAATGTTAAACGAGCTCCTATCTTTGTCAAGATTACTCCCAAGTCTGTCAAGTAAAGTCCCCACTATGAGAATAAGTTCCCCATTATGCCGGATTAAGTCCTCTTTATGCCGGATTGTGTCCCAGGTTTGTCAGATAAGCTCCTATGTTTGAGAATGAAGTCCCCTTTGAGTGATTAAGAAAGTTATTGAATAAAAAAAGAGGGGCAATGTTTTTAATTACCCCAACTATCGAGTGTTTTACTTATTCCTGAGGTGTTACCTTTATGGCTGCATTCATATTTGAAACAACCTTACTGAAAGTAAACTGTTCTTTTTTTATCGGTTCGTATTGATAAAAGTTTGAAGCTATCTTGCAAATACCAATAATTTCATCATAGATTGCATTGAAAACGTCAGCAACTTCCTGGGAAATATCTTTGGTTGTTTCTTTTAAAGATTCCTGGGTTACGTTTGCCGTTTTAACGGTATCAGCGTACCCGATTATATTATCAATTAAAACAGGATTCATCCCTTTAGCTGTGATTTCCTGCTTTAAAGTATCAGTCATATTCTTTTTGAAAGTATAAAGTAATTCGATTAATGCTTCCTGGTCATCTTTTTGAACTGCTCTTAAATTTTTATTAAAGCCTAAGTTCTTAAGGATTTCCTTTAGCTTAGCTGAATCACTTTTAAAATCATCATCTACCTGGGTCTTGAACGTGGATAAATCACGTTTTGCAGGCCCCATAACACTTGATAAACTACTGGATGCATCACGTAACTCTTTTTTAGGGTCAATACCCAAATGATTTTCAATAGCATCATCAATCCTTCCTGCTAAATCATCTGCATATTCCGGTGTCCAGTTAGTACGTACGGTCGATAACTCAGAAAGATTTGTTTTGAAACTTCCTGCTATGGTCTTCGATGCCAAAGCCATGTCGACATCGCTGTAATTGTAATTGCGGTTTTTTGCCATGATGTAGAATTTAATTAGACAATATTAAATAACTTACTATAAAACAACTAAAATTAAAAAATATTATTTAGAATCACATTAGATTAGAAGTAAATCTGTTTACATAACAAAGAGGTACGTTAGTGTAAAATGTGTTGATTTATTTTATATTGTTTAATATATTGCATCTTTAAAATTTAATAAAAATTAGTGAATTTGAGGTAGATAAAGACAAGAATAATATGTAGTAACGAAATAAAAAATAAGAAGCGTTAGCTTTTTATTCTTGAGGTCGAAAATCGCCAGTTTTCAAATACTGACAGGAATAATAAGTAGACGCTCACGCTATGGCGTGGGCTGAACTTATTTGTCAGTGTGGGTGTCTGGCGATACCTCGATCTCAGATAAGCTACAGTTCCACGCTTTTTTTATAGTTATAATCAACTTTTGGAACTGAGTTAATTAAAATTTATAATTATGAAAAGTTCTTCAAACCCCAAAATTTTCAATTGGACTGTTATTGTTTTCGTAATTGTCTGTTCTTTTTCTATAGACTGCTTTGGTCAATTTAGGTTCAATATGAATGAATCTAATATTGATATACCTGATAATAATGGAAATCATGTATGCTCTGAGTTAGTTATATCTGGAGCTCCAAGTGATGCTGTAATTACTAAAGTGAAAGTTGAATATCAAGTATTGCACACTTGTCCAATGGATTTAGATGTGTGGATAACTGCATGGTATAACGGTAATTGGCATGATCATTATTTACATCATTATAATGATTTAGGATGTAACCCAGATAATATTTCAGAAACAGTTGATAATTTACATAATTGGGATGGAGTTTCTCCAAATCAGACTTGGTATTTATGTGTTATGGATCGTCTTTCAGGTGATGTTGGATATATTGATTATTTTAGAATATGGGTTTATTATGAAATACCAGTAGAATATACAGTCTATAATGCATGGTGGGATGATGAAGTAGATAATGATGGAGATAATTATACTCAGTATCGTAAGTTATATTTTGATGTAGATGTAAGCTCAGGCACACATTCTGTATACGCTAAGATTTACAGGAAATTAGCCAGTGCCAGTAGTGGAAGTTTATATAAACAAACAAGTAATTTTACTATTACTGGTAATTCATCAAGCGATAGACAATATATTGAAGTTGGTTTACCAAATACAGAACTATCACATAATTTGTATGACTTTTGGATGTATATTTATGAGGCAGGCAATACTGAAGATTACGTAGATGCGTATCTAAGTAGCGAAGATGCAGATTTAAATGACGAAAGATTTGAAACTCAAACAGAAGATATCCCAGCATGTTATACTCCTACTGGACTTTCAGAATCAAATATAACTGAAAATAGTGTATATCTTGATTGGAGTAATGCATCAGGAGCAAATTGTGGATATATACTAATTTACAGGGAAACTGGTTCAGGTGCAAGTTGGACAACACTACGTCCTTCAGTTAGTAATCAGAGTATCTCAGGTCTTGAATGCGGAACACAATATGAGTGGCTAGTAAATTCGGATTGTTGCAATGAAAATACTAGTGGATGGACAAGTATAAGATATTTTACAACAAGTGCTTGCCCATGCAACGACCCTAGTGGATTATCAGCCAGCAGCATTACCGAAAACAGTGTATACCTAGACTGGAGTACAGTATCAGGCAACAGTGGTTATGAAGTAAGATACAAACCAACTTCAAGTTCATCATGGACTTACCAATCTCCTGGCAGCAGTTCATATACCGCCACAGGTCTTGATTGTGGCACAACCTATGACTGGCAGGTAAGGACTTATTGCGGTGGCAGCAATTATAGCAATTGGGTAACTGGTTCTGATTTTACTACAAGCGTTTGTCCATGCAACGACCCTAGTGGATTATCAGCCAGCAGCATTACCGAAAACAGTGTAT
>CAYPTZ010000426.1:3169-3924 GCA_964413395.1 uncultured archaeon
ATTGCGGTGGCAGCAATTATAGCAATTGGGTAACTGGTTCTGATTTTACTACAAGTGATTGTCCTTGTTTAGTCCCTGCACAACCTGAAATGATTAGCGGTGAAACAACCCCGACAATTAATAGTCCTTATAATTACGAAATATTGCCTGTTAGTGAGGCAGAAACATATAATTGGTATACTACCGGAGGAACAGTCACGGGAAATGACAATACTATTTCAGTAACATGGACTAGTTTAGGAAACCAAACTTTATCCGTTCAAGCTGTAAATAGTTGTGGTGCAAGCGATGCTACAACGTTGGATGTTAATGTCGTAAATTCATCAACTGACATTGCAAATACTACAACAAAGAATTCTATAACAATTTATCCAAATCCATTTAAAGATGAAATATTCATCGGTCTGGATAACTCAGATGAAATATTAGACATTGAAGTTTATAATACTTTAGGTGTAAAAATTAAGGAGGTTAAAAACCTTCATTCATCTGGAACAGTTTTAAATATGACTGAAATAAAAGAAGGTATATACAGTTTAATTATTTATACTGCAAATGGAAGAGTGATTAGAAGTGCCGTTAAATTTTAAATAACCATTTCCTATGAAAATTAAGGACTGTATTTGCAGTCCTTTTTTATTTTAATTTTCCTGAAATAAAATTATAGTGTTTATTCTCAGTATGATTTATCAACCTTTAATCTCGTTATACCAATACACAGGAAAGCTGTACAAATCCATAGCCCATGTTTCAAT
>CAYPTZ010000427.1:0-3922 GCA_964413395.1 uncultured archaeon
TTTCTTCCGTTTTGTGCTCGGCAGTCCTACTATTTCTTCTTTTATCCTGAATATACTGATTATTCTTTTGGTTTGGTAGAGGCTCCCATGGGGGGAGAAGTATGGAAAAAAACAGGAATAAACCTTCCAGAATCATCTTTTGAAATTATGAAAAAATCTGACGCAATACTTTTTGGAGCAAATGGATTACCTGATATACCTCAAGGAGTTGCTGAATCAGCACTTATGAAAGTAAGACAAGGTCTAGATTTATATGTAAACCTACGTCCAATCAAATTATTCGATTGTTTAAGAGAAATATGTCCTTTAAAAGATCAATATATTCAAGATGGTATCGATTTTGCAATAATTAGAGAAAATACAGAAAGTGTATATGCTCAAATTGGAGGACAAGTAAATAATGAAACTGCAATAAATAGTATGGTCTATACTCGCAAAGGAGTCTCTCGAATAATTGATTATGCTTTTAAATATGCAGTAAAAAAAAATCATCAAGAAATAATTTCTGTTGATAAAGCAAATATTTTAGAGGTTAGCAGATTTTGGAGGCAAATCTATCAAGATATTGGAAAAGCTTATCCAAATTTAGAAAAAAAGAATTTTTATATAGATGCATTTTGTCAGTGGATGCTAAGAAAACCCTATTCAATTCAAACGGTAGTTACAGATAATTTATTTGGTGATATTGCTAGTGATGAAGCAGCTTATTTAATTGGATCCCTTGGAATGGCTGCAAGTGGGAATATTAATCCTGGAAAAGTATCGCTGTATGAGCCAATTCATGGATCTGCGCCTGATATCGCAGGAAAAGGTATTGCAAATCCTATTGGGACTATATTATCTATAAAATTAATGTTGGAAGAATCATTTAAAGATTCAAAAAATGGAATACTTATAGAAAAAGCGATAGAAAGTGCTTTAGGAATAGGAAGAACAATTGATATATACCCAAAAAATAAAAATTTTACTGGAAATCTAGAAAAGCTTACGACAAAAGAAATGGGAAATGCAGTAACCACAGAATTAGTTAAAATATTAAAAAAATAAGATAAGTATCAAGTTTTGATGTTTCATTCAAATTTTTTTTTTCATTACTATTTATATATTGAATTCCCACACTTTTTACAAATAAAATCCAATTTCTTTACTATATTTCTACAATTACTACAAGTATACACTACTTTCTCTTCTGTTATAATTTCATTTGTCTTTTTGAATGAGTTATAAATACGAGAGATTTATAAAGGATTGTGTGAAAAATTCATATATGGTCATGATTCATGGTCTTTCCAACCAGCAAGTAATAACTGACCGAGAACAAAAGAAAGATTTTTTTTATCAAAGAGATCAAGAACCAAAAATTGATATACAGAAAAAAATGTTAGAAGTTGATGATCAGGTGTTAGCAGAATTAAAGAAACTACCGAATAATTATCACCTTTTAATGAATCCTACTTTTTATTTGCCTCAAGCGATATTTTGGCAAAATTTACTTCTTCAGATATGCCAAATTGATTACTTTATAGTAGGACCTACCGGACTTGGCCTTATTGATATCGTTCTAAACACTTTTAATAGAAATAAAAAAAATCAAATATCACCTCGAATGCAAATCGAACCAAAGATAATTATAATTAACACTTATTTTTCTCAATATATAGGCAGAAATTATCCAATTATTCCTATAGTAGTAACTTTAAAAGAGATAGACCAAAATACTGGTGGTGAAATCCCTGTGATTTTACCATCAATGTTAATCCCAACATTAAAAAAGCATGAAATAAAGCTAAATAGGTCACAAATATAAAAAATCGTTCAATGGTTCACAAAAGTTCCTAATAAGGAAAAAACAAATGTACCCGACTATTTCGGGTAAATTTTATAAATAATTTAAATGATTGTTAAAAAAGAGATTGTGACAAATAAAGAAATATGTGAGATATTTATTGATTTTTAATCACCAATTTAAGTTAAAAAGTGTTAAAAAAAAGAATTAATTTTTACTATTGATTATATTGAATAAGTTTTTCGACAACAGCATTACCCATATCAGAAGTTTTATCTGTGCCACCAAGATCTTTGGTTTTATATTTACCTTCTTTTACGACATCTTGGATTGCTAGAACAATGTCATTTGCAGCTTTTGATTCGCCCAATTCTTCAATCATCATGGCTCCTGCCCACACTGTTGCTAATGGATTAACTACGTTCATTCCAGTATATTTTGGTGCAGAACCATGGATTGGTTCAAACATTGAAATTCCATTAGGATTAATATTTCCTCCTGGAGCTAAACCGAGACCTCCTTGAATCATTGCTCCTAAATCAGTAATGATATCTCCAAACATATTCGGGGTGACAACAACTTGGAACCATTCTGGATTCTTTACAAACCACATAGTGACTGCGTCAACATAACTAAATTCATGGTTAATAGTAGGGTGTTTAGCTGACACTTCTTCCACGATAGTCCTCCAGAAATTATAAACATGTGAAAGGACATTCGCCTTATCAACAGCAGTAACCATAGTTTTTCCTTGTTTTTTAGCTAATTCAAAAGCATATTCAATTACTCTTCTTGATCCTTTTTCGGAAAGAACTCCAATTTGGTAGGCAATTTCAGAACCTTCAGTTTCAACATCTAATCCAAATTTGACTGAATAGAGAGAACGAATTACTTCTAATTGTTGTTTAGATTTACCAATTTTTGCTCGGTTTCCAATTCCTACATAGAAATCTTCTGTATTTTCGCGTACACATGTAAAATTTATATCTTCGGGGCCTTTACCTTTTAAAGGACAATCTACTCCTTCTAATAATCGAATGGGTCGTAAATTGACAAATTGATCAAAATAAAAACGAGTTTTTAAAAGAATTCCTTTTTCTAAGATACCTGGTTCACACCGTGGATCACCTAGTGCACCTAGATAGATCGATTGGCATGATTCCTTTATTTCTTGAAGTGTATCTTCAGGCATTAATTCTCCTGTAGCAAGATATTTATTTGCTCCATTATCATAATAACGCCAATCTATATCAAAATTGTAAAGTTCAGAGGCTTTTTCAAGTACTTTTACTCCTTCTTCAACGATTTCTGGCCCAATTCCATCACCAGGCATTTTTGCTATTTTATAAGTAGTCATAAAATTTTCAATCCATGAATTTATTTATAACAAACTTAACTCCATTTTATTTTTTTTGGATTGAATAATGGAAATTACATAAATTAAAAGTATTTTTTTGAATGTAGATGAAAATTAGAATAAAAAAAAATATAATTAATTATAATTGTCTTAATTTAATCACTGTATCTTTTAAATGGGTAATTTTTTCTGCATTTCTATCTTCTTCTAAGAACCCACCCGAGCATTCAGGACATCGAAAATTGTGTTCCATTGCATCGATAAAGATATAACGATTTTTGCATCCATTATTACATCTGAAGAAATAATTTTGTTCTTCAAACTTCATTCGAATTTCAAGTTTTTCTATTACATCATTTCTACGTTCTTGCAAGAGATTTGGGAGATTATCAAAGTTCTCATTCCAATAATAAACAAACCATCCGCTGCGCTTGTCTCGTACTCGCTTGAACATGGTTAATTTATTTTCATTGAGAATATACAATATCTTTCTTACAATATTTAATTTGATTTTGGTTAATTCAGCGATTCTTTCATCAGTAATTTCATCATCATCGATTTCGATTAAAATCTTGGCAATTTTGATGGCTTCTTGGTTTCCAAAATCTTTCAAAACTTGTTTAAGGGTAACACTGAGTTCTTTTTTTTCCGTTGGAATTCTTTGACACCTCAATCAAAAAAATAGTAAGATACTAAATATATCATTTAACAAAAAATTTATGATATTAATAGATTCATTTTCTTAACGGTTAAAAAATCTCCTGCTGTCATCTTGTAAA
>CAYPTZ010000428.1:0-3913 GCA_964413395.1 uncultured archaeon
AACCAGAAGAACTCAAACCAGAACAAGGTAAGATAATCGACTACAAACTTGTGCTCTTCCAAATCTTTTTTATTTCCAATTAATAATATCGGTAAATTCCCTAAATTTTCATCTAATTCTTCATACCATTTATCTAATGATTCAAAACTTTCGATATCGTTTAAATCAAAACAGATGATTGCTCCTCTTGCTTCTCGATAATGCATTCCTCGAACCATATCATATTCTGAAGACCCTGATGTATCCCACAAAACTAATTTTATAAACAAAGCATTTTCTTTCAATATAGATTCTTCTTTATTAGCAGACTTGAAAATTAATTCTTTTGAACCAAAATCAATTCCAAGTGTGGGAGTTAGATTTTGTTTAAAATAATTTTCTGTAAATCTTATTTTGATAGCTGTTTTGCCAACACTTGAATTTCCAATTACTACAATTTTAAAACTATATTTATTATTATGAAGAACAATTATTTCTTCATTTGCCCAAGTTTCTACTTCATCACCTGTTATTAATTTTGGATCAATTTCAATAATATTGTCAAATTCAATAATACCATTTTCAAAAGTATCACAGACTATTTTTTCTAAAGCATTTGGAAAAATCCTTTTTATTGATCCCGAACATGGAGAATTTAATGTGATGTTCCCCTCTTCTGTGGTAATTATTGCAAACGGATCCCCTATTAAAATTGAATTTTTAGCTAAAATCTTCAATTCAGTTGGATTTTTTAAAAAAGCATACCCTATTTGATCCAATCCACATATTTTTTTACTTTTATCTAAAAAAACATGTTGAGTTTTTGAATATAACAAAGTTCGAGGCATATCATACCTTCCATCTGCAATTTTCACCATATAATATCTATCCAGCAACATTGATTAATAAATTTTTAATTTCTAAAAATTATTGTTTTTTTTTTATATATAATATTTCAATTCTTTTTTTTGTGCAAAAGCAAATAAGATTTGCAATATTTCATTATATAGGCGATGATGATACATATCGAAGGAAGTCCGAGAATTTTTCAATGACGACATATACTCAGGGTATCTGAGCCTAGTAAAGATTTACATCAGTATTTGATTGGATAAGAAATAGATATAAAAAAAACATCCTTTTGATAAAATCAATCATCATCACGAAATTTAAAAGGAGCGCATACGCATTTTGATGTTACTGCAATACGACCACAAATTTTGCAATCATATTTTGCTTTTCCAACTTTTTCTTTACAAAAATGATGACCTTTTGTTATTTTTTTCCCACAAAAAGAGCATTTATATGGATATTTTTGATTGCACAGATGACCTGGAGGAGATACTGGTTGACCGCAAACAGCACATGTTTCTAATTCTTCCTTTTTTGTTTCTTCTGCAACTTTATTCCATTGTTCTCTTAAATTGTCTTCAATGGGTGCAGGATTACATACTCCCATTTTTGTAACTGATACTAATCCACAATTTATACAATAATATTGAATATTCTTTAATCTTTCCTTACACATATGACGATGATTGATTCCTTTAGCTCCACAATATTTACAATCGAAAACCTTGACTTTTTCAATTGGTGTGCAGTGATGGACATGGTCTGTTTTTTTTTTACAATGCATGCATATATGTTCTTCATCATGTAACATAGTCATATTTTTTACTCTCCTTATAATATCATTCGAGAATTATATTTAATCCTTTTTATAAAATATATTTCTAGAATAATCTTTTTTTTTTTTTAGAATTTCTATTTTTATTAATAATGAAAAATACTTTTTACCAAAATCGATGCTATTATGGAAGTTGGAAAAATCAAGGAATATTGAAGATAATAACAAAACTTCTATCATTTTGGGATTAGATTATTTCTTTCTCTTTGAATAAAATTTTAAAGAGTTCGCTGTCATTTTCAAGTCTATCGAACTTATTACCTTATTTTCAATTATATTTTCTAAAACATCAACTAGCTGAGGTTTTGAAAGGTTCCAATTTGAAGAAAACTTCCGTAAAATGGTATCAAATCCAATTTCTTCATAGATTTTTGCCTTTTTTAGTAAAAAAATTGAAAATTCTTTAATCATTTCAGCTGAATCTTGTGGTTTTAAAGAAATTTGGGATGTTGACTTTTGATTTGAATTTCCCTTTTTATTTTTTATTACCTTTTTTTCGATAGATTTCTTTTTTAAACCAGGTATGGGGCCTAATAATGCTTCAGCTTCTGCAAAAAGAGGATCATCGAGATCTTCATTTAGTAAAATATCATCAGAAATATCATCAGAAATATCCTCAATAGTATCATCTTCATTTTCATCTTGAAATTTTCTCTTCAAATCATCCTTCTTACCCATATTTATAAGTTTTAATTTGCTCTTTAAATAAGTTTATCAGTAAATATATATCCCTCTTAAGACAATTTATACTCAAGAAATATTATTCTAATATTTTTAAAAGAAAAAAACTAATTTTCAAGGAACAACTCACATGGCCTCATATACTATAGAATCCGATGGTGTGATTACCCCTAATAAAAAACGAACATTTGGATTGAAATATTTAATTGGACAAGGACTTGGAGGTACACTAGGGGGACCAATTTTTGTTATTCTTGGAAGTTTAATTCTGAATGCTAAAGGAGGCTCTTTAATTTCTTTACTTCTTAGTGGATTTTTAATGTTGGGCTTTGTCTTGATCTATTCTGAGCTTGCCTTATCCTTACCAATGCAAGGTGGTAGTTATAGTTTTTCAAAAGAAGCTATTGGCGGATTTCAAGGGTTTCTCATAGGATGGATGATTTGGATCGGAAATCTACTCTTTGTGGCATTATCTGGTTTAGGATTTGCATTATCTCTAGAGGTTTTTCTCCCTAATTTAACAATCAACGGGGAAACTATTGTGAATATAATCGCTGTAGTGATTATTATTTTTTATATACTATACGCATTAAAAAATCCTATTTCGTTAGGTAAAATTATGAAATATTCTACCTATGCCATTTTAATTGGATTTCTGGTTTATATTTTTCTTGGTCTCTTTGTAGGAAGTCAAGTGAATGATGATTTCTCAGGAGAAATTTTAAGTGAACCCTTTAATTTAGGCTCAGTTATCTCTACCACTGCATTTTCTTTCGTAATTTTTTGTGTGTATGAATGGAATAGCACATTTGAATCACTAACGGCAGATTTTGATAAGATTGAACGCCCACGAAAAAATATTCCACGTACCTTTATTTTCTCGATAATTATTGCAATCATTATTTATTGGTTAGTCTCACTGGTAACTTTACTAAATTTAGGCAATTCTGGTTCGGATGCATGGCAGATAATTCAGAATTCTGATGCTCCCTTGGCTGATACTTTTGGCTTAGTACTAAACAGTAATTTTGGAAGGTATTTTATGGGATTCATTGGATTAATCGCTACCACAACTTCAATTGTTGCTGGTTTAAAAATGTCTACTCATATACTTTATTCGATGGCTCGAGATGGCTATATTCATAAGGCAGTGAAAAAAGAAAAAAACGGTATCCATTGGGTGGCCTTGACAATTTCTGGCTCCTTAATCATAATTCTTACTTTAACTATGAATATTAACATAATCAGTCAAGCCAGTAACTTCATCTTTCTGTTTTCCATGATATTTCTTTCCTTATCTGTCATTATATTACGGAAATCAAGACCAAAATTAATTCGCCCTTGGAAAGTTCCACTCTATCCCTATGTTCCAATTATTGGGATGATATTCAGCACAATTCTTATTATTTCTATGCCATGGGGGGATTATGGGAGAGGAGACCAAAATTGGGGTTTGTTGGGGATTTTTACAGGATTAATTATAATTGTATTTGGATTTGTATATTATTTATTCCAAATTGCTCGACGAGATCATTTGAATTTGATGCTTACTGGATGTAAAATTGG
>CAYPTZ010000429.1:0-1941 GCA_964413395.1 uncultured archaeon
TTCCATAATTGTCTTTTCTTTATTAAGAAGGAGTTATAAAATTTTTTTTTTTTTTTCATGTTTTAGAATAGAAATAACTTCGATATTTTTAATGATCATTTCATCTTGTTGAAAAAATGAATTGGGCGAATTTCTATTGTGATTTGAAGATGAGTTTAAATGATTCGAATTCGGTTTCATCATAATCAATGCCCTATGTAATTACAAATTTCAAAATTTATAAAGATAATAAATGTGCTTTTTTCATAGTTTTTTTCATCCGGGAATCTGTTATTTAAAATCTATAATAATAAAAAAAAACAAGTAATATATACAAGAAAAAAAGAATATGATTTAATAGGTTAAAATATCCTGTTAAAGCATGAAAAAATTGGGTAAGATTAATATTTTTAGTTATATATCATCGTATTTTTTTGTTATCGGAATATTACATAATTTTTTATTCCGCTTTTTTCTCAGCTGAGGAACTTCCAATTGCAAAGCCAATTGCGGATGAAATACCTCCAGCTAAAGCAATTGATATGGCCCAATTATCGAATGCCCTATTAAAGCCATATATAAAAGGCCAAAAGCTACTGCAAGTAGTGATCCAATTAATCCTGCCTTACTCATCTTTTTTTGTTTTTCTTTATCATCCATTATTATTTCACTTTTTTTATTAAATCTGAATTTTAAACTAAATTCAAAATATTATGATTTTTGCAATTTTCAACATTTTTCATTAATCGCAAAATATCTAAAATACTTCAATTATCAAATATTTATAAAATTGATCATTTTCCATTTTTTGCAAAATATCCATAATTTGTCCAGAATGAAATATAAATAAAAACATCCTTTTTTCGCTTTAGATAAAAAAAAAAATTTATTAAAATATGTAAATATGTATCCTATGTCCATACCTAAATCTTAACTATCATATGCAATATGATCAATGATAAGATTTATATACGTATTTAGGACCTCAGGCAAAACTTGGGGATTGATATTGTCTTTATGTTCAAAGATCATAAAAAGACCTGTCAATAATCCAATAATTAGGGAACTATCGAGATCTTTCACTATCTTTTGGTGTTTCCATTCATCAATAAAAGGTAAAAAGCGGAATTCATCATTTAATTCCTGAAATTTTTGGATAACTTGGGGATAATTCTGGATTAGATATTGAATTTCCAAAGGATTACGCATAACCTTCATGATTGGACTTTCTGAAGTTTTTTGATATTGCATAATTAGTAATTCTTTAAGGCGTTCTTTTGAAGATTTCTGTGATTTTATAAATGAATTATAACAATCATTATGAATACGTTGAAATTCATTTTCAAATATGATAAAATACAAATCTCCCTTCGAAAAATGTTGATTATCTTTATCTCGAAATAAATTATAAAATGTCCCTTTTGCAATATTCAGAGCTATGACTATCTCATCAATGCTTGTTGCTTTAAGTCCTTTAGATGCAAAAAGGGGGCTCGCAAGATCGATAATTGATTGACGAAGGGATTTTTTTTCTTCATTACTAAATCCACGAGGCATAATTAGAATTGATTATGGTACTTATTAAAATTGGTGACCAGATCCTTTATATAGTCATTGTTGACTGATCTATATGACCAGTCATGTATGTGAGTCAAATATGAAAAATCCACAGATTGAAGATTTAGAACAAAATTATTCACTTAAAGGAAAAGTTGCAATAGTAACTGGAGCAGGGCGGGGTATTGGGAAATATATTGCCATCTATTTAGCACGTTTGAATG
Organism: uncultured archaeon; assembly: GCA_964413395.1. Classification (GTDB taxonomy): domain Archaea; phylum Asgardarchaeota; class Lokiarchaeia; order Sigyniarchaeales; family Promethearchaeaceae; genus Lokiarchaeum. The sequence continues at coordinate 1,761 of CAYPTZ010000429.1, forward strand.
CCCACGTGATAATTATCGATGTTTCTTCTTCAGGTGAAGAAGTGATGAAGGAGATTGAACAGAACAATGGTGTTGCAGTGTTTTTTCAAATGGATGTTAGTAGCATTGAGGGTTGGAATAAAATTCAAACATTCATTAAGGAAAAATATGGAAAAGTTGATATTCTTATCAATAATGCAAT
>CAYPTZ010000429.1:2041-3912 GCA_964413395.1 uncultured archaeon
TCATGGTGGTATTGCGGATACTTTCACTTGTATGGATGAATTAAAACAAAAATTTAATCATACTGATTTAATTCCTTCTAATATATCAACATCCATAACAGAACAAGATCAACAGATATTATCTGGAGTATATTTAGTTTTAAAAAAAATGGAAGCTGATTATTCGAAATCGCCAAAGATTATTCGTGGATTTGCTTTACGTGAATTTAGAAAATCAATAGGATATAAACTTGAAAACTTGATTTTAGAATTTAAAGCTGAAAAAATTATGAACTCTTTTAAAAATCAGGAAAGAGTTGAGAAATTTTATCTTCCTGTAACTCTAAAATTGAAAGAAAATATCATAAATACACGTATGATTATTCATAAATGGGTAAAAGGAGAAGAAAATATTAAATTAGCGCGAGAAGAATTAATCAACCGTGAATCAATTCTTGAAAAATTTATAAATTTTTTTGATTTATAAAAATTTTTTTTTTTTTTTTTATTCATTCCAAATATATACTTCAAAATGAAAGATTGAGTTTCGGTTTTGAACTTTATTTCATACTGTTAAGGGTTAAAATTTATTTATCATTTGGTGAACCTTGAGGGTAGACCTTTAAAATTATATTTTTAAATTGACAGAGATGCATATAGAGTTCTAAATGAAGTTTATTTATGAAAAAAGAATGAATTCTTAAGGTAATTTTGAAACCGAATTTTTTATTTGCGATGATATGAAAAAGAAAAGATTGTTCTCTGATGTGATATCTTCAAGATTGGAGATCACTCCAGATTGATATTTAGACATGAAATTTGTAACAAATTGCATTAATTGTTCATCAAATATTTCTGCTGTTTTTTTATCTAATTGCAACATTAATAATTCAATTGATGGATTTCGCTTTTTCATTGCCGATTCTAATATGGTCTTAATAATTCCTTGTGAGAGTGTTAAAATATTGTTTAATTGTTCTTGCGAAGCTTGATTCTCTAGTGAGAGTACTAAATTTTCATTTAATATGCTGGGATTTAATTTCCAATACTTCACTTGAAAATTTTTTATCATTTCCGTCCGTTCATTTAAAACTAAATTCTCTTCTTTCATCATTTTTAGATTTCGGGTAATGGTTGATATATTCTTTTGCAATAATTTACTTAATTGAATTCCACTTAATTCTTTATGGACAATTAAATTCCAAGAAATTTGAGATTTAGTTGAATTTTCAAAGAGTTTTAAAAGAGCTAATTTTTTTTTTTTTTTTTGATTTTTTTTATTCATAATCTTTTTATTGATTTCATAAGATTTATATGTAACTAATGCTTGCTTACTATCTATCGGTTGCATTATAAAAACCGATACAAAACATATGAATACACAATAATATGCTATTAAATTAGTTATTAGGGAATTTAACATTTGAAATCAATAAAAGTGAAAATAATGAATACAAAGAAACAAACATCCAAAAATTTAGTAGAAGCTAAAAATCTTCTAAAACTAGGTTCATTTGAAAAAGCAGATAAAATTTTATCTAACTTGCTTCAAGCTGATCCAAACAATTTTGAGGGAAATTTTTCACGAGGATATATTGCATTACTTGGAAATCAAAAAGACGCAATAAAATGGTTAACTAAAGCTATTGAATTAAAACCAAAAGATAAAGCAACTCAAAGCTTACTTGCAGAATATCATTATCGTTATGATGAATTCGAAAAAGCGGCAAATTATCTAAAATCTTTTGGAGATGAGCCAAAATCTCAAAAATTGGCATATTTTGGAAATAGAATTCCATATCAAATTGATAAGCATGAAACTGCAAAAGTGAAATTTCTTACCTTGGATCCATTACCAGTAGTTCAAGTAAAAATAAATGGAGATACACTTA
>CAYPTZ010000430.1:0-3911 GCA_964413395.1 uncultured archaeon
TATTTTTAATTCCATTATCACGACTTATACTTGGGATGCATGATATTAATGATGTAATTGGGGGTCTTATGATTGGATTTCTATTTTTAAATATCATTGTTTTACTTAATTTAAATTCTGATTCTATTCAAGTAAATTTATCAAGAGAATAGTGATTATTCTTCTTTTTTCAAAGTTTTTAAACGTTTGGAATACTTTCCACGAATTTTTTCCCCATTTCTAATTAAAGCATTTAGTATTAAATCATTGATCATATCGATATATGTTGTACCAATATGTTCTGATGATAAAACCATCTTACTATCTGATGTTAAACTAGATAAAGGGTTTAACTCGTGCAACATTATATTTTCATTTTTATTATCCCTTAAAAATACTGCCATAGCATAATCTCGACAATTACAAAATGAAAATGCTTTACGGGCAATTTTACGGGCTCTTCGTATAATTGGATCTGTCATTTCGATATAATCGATTTCCATGTCTGAATTCTTTAATTTAAATATTTCTTCAATAGACAAATTTTCAGGAATCTTATATTCCACTGCTGGAAGGAAATTGATTTTATCATGTTGTTCATTACCAATGATTGGAAGATAAAACTTTCTCCCAACAATGTATTCTTCAATAATTAGAGAAGAAAAATCTCCTTTGTATGCTTCTTTAATTATTTTATTCAATTCATCAATATTATTTGCAATTTTGTCATTTAATGATTGATGTTGCACTATTTCATAAATCGGTTTGATAATCAATGGAAATTCTAACGATTTCTCAATATTAGGTTTTTTACCTTTGATATTTTTAATAATTTGGAATCTTGGAGTTGGAAGATGATTTAATTGAAGGATAGATTTGAACAAAGATTTATTTTTACATAATATTACGGAATCCATTGTGGATCCAACATAAGGTATACCTGCTAAATCACATAATCCAACATATTGAGCAGGTAAATTATTTGTGGCATTTTTATCAGAAGTATTTAGAATTAAGTCGAATTTGCCCATTCTTAATAAATTTAATAAATTTTCGTCTGTAGCCAAAAACTCTACTTGATTATCATATTCTTCTAGTGCTTTTTTAAGATTATTTAACGGTGCGATTGTACGAAGGACTTCATCAGTTATATCTTCTAAATCTTCTTGTATTTGTGACTGGGAATCACTTTTCGATTTATCTTTTTGCTCTAATTTCTTTTTTATTGTTATTAGTTGTTTATCACATATTACTGCTAAATACATCTTAATTTAATTACTAGAAAAAATAAGTCATAAAGTTATTGAATATCTAATACAATCCACAATATACGTAGATATTTAATAAAATATAAGAAATAATTTGAAAAATAAAAAAAAACCAAATAGTTTTTTATCATTTTATTTTGCAATAATTGAGTCATGTTGGCTAAATTCTTCAAAAAAAGTTATCCCTTGATTGGTAATTTTATAAAATACATGAAAGTCTTTTCCAGATAAATTAATTACATCAATTAAGTGAAGATCTATCAAAGAATCAAGGATTCTTTTGCAATCAAAATATTGTCTTTGGATTTTCTTATAGAAATAACTAGCAGGCATTACACCTTCTTTACATTTTTTATCATTATTCAAACAATTAAAACACTCAATTTTTATATTTGCTAAGTCACAACAAGTATTATGGATTTTTCTATTGTATAACCAATTTAAAAATAGAAATTGTCTCTTTGTAAGTAGCTTTATCTTTTTTTTCATATCTTCATCGCTAACTTATTCTTCAATAATTTTATATGCTTTGAAATTATGGTTGATTTTCAACCATTGTAAAATTTTCTTAAGAGATAAGAGAATTTCTATGTGAAAAAATATAAATTTGATATTTAGGAAATTTAACAAGAAAACATTAGAAGTCTTCTAAAGATCTTAAAAAAAATAAAAGTATTATCATCAAAAGATAATTTTCTGTTTTCTGTTTGAGAAAAAAAGTATGGTTTAAGAAAATAGAAAAAAAATTTTTATTAACCTAAAATTAATTTTAATTTTTACGAAAATGTTCAATCAAGGAGTTTGTTGATGAATCATGATTAAGATCAGAATTTGATGTCATTTCAGGTATTATTTTCTGAGCTAAAACTTTTCCTAATTGCACACCCCATTGATCAAACGAGAATATATTCCATATTATTCCTTGTACAAAAATCTTATGTTCATACATCGCAATTATTTTTCCCAAAGATGATGGGGTTAATTCATTTATCAGAATTGAATTGGTAGGTTTATTTCCTGTAAAAGTTTTATGAGGGATCAAATCATCAGGAACGTTTTCTTTAATTAATTCATCTTTTGTTTTTCCAAATGCTAATGCTTCTGGTTGTGCGAAGAAATTAGACATCAATTTTACATGATGGTCTCCAATCGGATTATGAGATTTTATAAATCCGATGAAATCAGAAGGTATTAATTTTGTTCCTTGATGAATTAGTTGATAAAATGCATGTTGTCCATTAGTACCTGCTTCGCCCCATATAATTGGACCTGTTTGATATTTAATAAATTCCCCTTGTTTATTGACCGATTTTCCATTAGATTCCATATCAGTTTGTTGAAGATAAGTTGTAAAAAGGTGTAAATATTGATCATAAGGTAAAATGGCATAAGTTTGCGATAGGAAAAAGTTGTTATACCATATTCCTAACAATCCCATAATCACAGGAATATTTTGTTCAAAATTAGTTTCTCTAAAATGATTGTCCATAAAATTATATCCCTGTAATAATTCATTATGATTTTCTGGACCTATAGCTATCATTACTGATAATCCTATTGCTGATGAAACAGAATATCTCCCTCCAACCCAATCCCAAAATTCGAACATATTTTTTGGATCAATTCCAAATGCTTTGACGGATTCAAGGTTAGTTGATAAAGCGACAAAGTGATTTGCTACTGCGTTTGGATCTGTGAGATTTTCGAGTAACCATGATTTTGCAGAATTCGCATTTGTCATAGTCTCTTGTGTTGTAAATGTTTTCGAAGCAATGATAAATAAAGCTTCTTCTGGATTAATATTTTTGAGAGTTTCTGCTAAATGAGTACCATCTACATTGGATACAAAATGAAAATTTATTGTCTTAATAATATATGGTTGTAATGCTTCACATATCATATGAGGGCCTAAATCTGATCCTCCTATTCCGATATTAATAACATGTTTAATTGTTTTACCTGTGTATCCTTTCCATTCTCCCAAACGTATTTTTTGAGAAAAATTTCGCATTCTCTCTAAAACAGAATTCACTTCAATCATGATATTTTTACCATCCACTATTATAGGTGTATTTTGTAGATTTCGTAAGGCAATATGAAGCACTGCTCGATTTTCCGTTTCATTGATCTTCATGCCTGTAAACATTTTTTCAATTTCATCTTTTAAATTACATGATTTTGCAAGTTCGATAAGTAAGTTTATAGTTTTTTGGGTAATTCGGTTTTTTGAATAGTCGAATAAAATATCATCTTCTTGAATTTGGAATTTTTTTGCTCGATTTGGATCATTTGAAAATAAATCTTTCATATGCAAATCTTTAATCTCTTGAAAATGCTTTTCAAGATTTTTCCATTCATTTTGGTCAATTAGATTTTTTTGCATAATATATCTCAAGAAATATCTTTTTTTTCTGCTTTAAGGAATTTATGATTTTTTCTTGTAATTATAAATCAATGTTAAATGAGGTTTAAAAATGAAATTTTAGCTAGGTGAGCATTCTATAACTACCAATTATTAGAATTTATTATGATTCCAACAATTGAATGGCTTTCTGAAAAAAAAAAAATTAAGATAATTGATCAGACTAAATTACCTGGAAAGCTTGAGTTTCTAGAAATTAATAATTACCGTGAATTGGCAAATTCAATAAAAATTATGAATAT
>CAYPTZ010000431.1:0-2151 GCA_964413395.1 uncultured archaeon
TGCTGAAAATGTTGACAATATGGAAAAATATAATGATGCAGCTGCTGAAATGATTTTAAATATTTCAACAACTAGCTAATTTTTTTTATTCAGTTATGATACAACAAATTCAATATGATTTAAAATGGATATAAATCCTTTATTGAATTTTTCATCAAAAGAATTTAAAATTGAATGCAATTTTCAAATAGAAATTACCTTGATTACAATTTTTGCATTAAATCCATTTCCAGATGAAGTCATTTTAGTTTTTCTTAATAAATACGATGAGATTGAATACCAAGAACTTACACTATATATTGAATTATTAAAGAAAATGGGTTCTCGTATAAAAATAAGTCCAAATCACCAAAAAATATCTATTCAAGGAGGTAATTTTTTAGATGGACTTCAAATAGATTGTTCCCATATGCTTCAATTTATTCCAATTTTAACAATAATTGGTCTATTTTGTAATTTTGATACTAGATTATATAATATATCTGATTTTTTAAATGAGCAAAAAGAAAATATGGAAAAATTCATTCAATCATTAAGTAAAATGGGTGCTAGAATAATAAAAAATGGAAATTTCATCCACATAGAAGGACCACAACAACTTCAAGGTATTAATTTACCTAATATAAATAATGATTTTATGTATTTTGCTTTAGTCGTTGCTTCAATTTATGCTAGAACTCCTTCAATGATAAATAATATATCTCATCTCTCAAACTTTCGAAAAAATTTTATTGAAATTTTAATATCGATTGGAATTGAGATAAATAAATTATAAAAAAAAGGAATGGACTATGTCCTAATTCTTCTTGGATTGTAATGAAGAGTAAGTTCACTGTTAGTTACTGGAACACTTTTAATCATTTTACATTTATTTTGGATTTCTTCATATTTTATTTTAGCTGCCTCAATTGCTGCAGGATCCTCTTTCTTTTCTGCTTTTCGAATAGCTTTAAGATATTTTCTTTTCATTTGCAAGGCTTTTCTAATCTTTTTATATTTCGTATTGACTTCGTTCATATATTGATTGACTGCTCCAAAATGGATTAAAATACTTCGGAAAACTGTTGACCGGTTTAAATTTTCAAACTCAGGTTCAGGTCTAAATTTAATAGTCACTTTCCCTCCAATGTTTAACTTTCTATCGTCTATTGTGGCAACTTTTTCTTTTGTTTCAGAATCATATACAATATAATCCTTACCTGGAGTAAATCTTCTCCCTTTAATTCGATAAGTAGATAGTTCCCCTGTATCAGGATTTGGTATAGTAAATACATAACGCTCACCTAATATTGTATGAGTTCTTTTTAATCCAATACGATAATTATAACCTGGTATGTTCAAAAAGAAAAATGGTCGAGGTTTGATCCTGTTTTCTCCAAATGATGAACTCATACTATTAACTATACTTTCTTCAATAGTTCCTCTCCATCTTCCAGCATGTCCTTTTTTCTTTTTATCTCGTTTTAATTCTGAAAAAGTTTTTAATACTAATCTTCTGAGCAATGGGGCATATTTTTTCGGATCATAATCTTGACTTGCCTTTTCTGCCTGTTTGTAAACTGCTGAATTTTTATCATCGACATCCCAGAATGATGAGTTGATGGCCATGATTTCTTTATAATCGGTGACTTTTTTTTCACTTCCTCTTTCTTTATATGGCTTGGCCAGATCCTCAGGGGAATATGAATAAAATGTAATATCACCTCTGACCTCCATACTTGCCGTATATTGGCGTGATTGTGCTCGATATTGATCTTTTTGACGAATTCCTAAGGTTGCAGAATGTATTTGAGTTTTCCATGAATCTATTTCAATTCTCTTATACCATTGTCGACTCAATTGAACAGCTTCTTTTTCTCCATCAATATCTTCTGTAGAATAATCATCCATATTCTGACTTTCATCTTCATCAGACCCTAAATCTAATTCTTGAAGATCATTATTAACATCATCTAATTCATCCTCTATATCTTCATTTTCTTCTTCTTCGTTGAACATTTTTTTTTCACTTTGTTATATAAATTAAATACCTTTTAATTCTAATTTTTGCCTTAAAAGATTATAAATCTATTGGGTATTTTATCATGATGTCAAAATTTTTTTCACTTTGTTATATAAATTAAATACCTTTTAATTCTAATTTTTGCCTTA
>CAYPTZ010000431.1:2251-3908 GCA_964413395.1 uncultured archaeon
AAAGATTATAAATCTATTGGGTATTTTATCATGATGTCAAAATTTTTTTCACTAAAATTAAGTAAAACTTTTTTTTTTTAATTAGGACTTGAAAATATCTTTCTAAAACGAATTTTTGCTTTAAAATGAAAAAAAATTAAAATGATGGAGAATTTTTCTTTTTGTATTGAAAAATACGAAATTACATAAATATAGGTTTTTCTCATGACAGTAACAGGTCCGAGTAATGTTCAAAAACGAATATTAGCTCGAAAATTATGGCAAACTAAACGTCGAATTTGGCGTGATGTTTCAAAACGACTGATGGCTCCTCAGAAAAATCGAGTGGAAGTAAATTTATCAAGCATAAATTCTGCGACAAATAATGGTGAAATTATTGTTGTCCCTGGAAAAATACTTGCTAATGGTGCATTAACAAATAAACTTACAATTGCATGTTATGCTATTTCAAAATCCGCTGCGAATAAACTTGAGGAATCTGGAAGTAAGCAAATCTCAATAGAAGATTTGTTAACTAATAATCCCACCGGAAAAGGTGTGAAAATTATTGTTTAAGGTGAAAAAAATGACAGATAAACGAAATTGGAAAGTTTTAGATGCAACAGAATTAATTATGGGACGAATGTGTTCACAAATTGCAAAATTAGTTCTTTTAGGCGAACAAGTTGTTATTCTTAATGCAAAAGATGCTGTTGTTAGTGGACGTCGAAATCAAATTTTAGAAAAATATGTACATTTACGACATATTAGAAATGCATCAAATCCTAGGCGTGGACCATTTCATTTTAGTAGACCTGATACCTTTTTACGACAAAAAGTTAAAGCAATGTTACCAAAGAATAGTCGTGGTGCTGAAGCATTAAAACGATTACATGTCTATATTGCTGGAATTCCAAAAGTAAAGGAAGAAAAATATAAAGATCAAGAACCGATTTTAGTTCGTAAGGCATCAGCTGAAAGACTTCGATATAAATATATAACAATTGAAGATATTTGTAATCATATGGGTTGGACTCGAAATAGAGGGAGTCAATTATCCTCGTAAGGAGAATTAGGTGGAAAACATGAAAATTATTCAAACTAGTGGTAAACGTAAAAGAGCTATTGCTCGAGCAACTGTTCATCCAAGCGGAACTGGGATTATTCGAATTAACGGAATTCCAGTTAATAAATTAACTCCAGAATTAGCTCGTATGAAAATCGAAGAATTATTAATTATTGTTAGCGATGAAAAGTTGAAAACAATAAATATTGATGTTAAAGTCCAAGGTGGCGGAGCATTAGGTCAAATTGACGCTGCTCGAATTGCCTTAAGTCGTGCAATTACTGATTTCTTAAAGAAAAAGACAATCAAAAGAAATATCAAAGCTTATGATAGAAGTATGCTTTCTGGTGATTCTCGCCAAGTAGAACCTAAACATTGGGGTGGAAGAAAAGCCCGAAAGAGATTCCAAAAATCATATCGGTAAAACTTATCTTTTAATTAGATAAATTTTTCTTTTTTTTTTAATATTAAAATAAATAATTAATTAAATTGTGTTGATCCTCATGAAAATTGATGTTTTTGAAAGAATTAAAAATGATAAATTAGATTTAGTACGATTTGTATTAGATGGTGTAAGTATTGAATTAGCAAATGCTCTTCGTAGGCTAATTT
>CAYPTZ010000432.1:0-3882 GCA_964413395.1 uncultured archaeon
ACGATTTATCCAAAAATAAAAAAAATTTGAACAGGTTATTTTATCATGACTCCTATGATTAATACAATTAATATTGAATTTCAAGAAAAGAAAATTGAATGTTTAATTGATAAAATTGAAAATCTTGAAGGATGGTTTTTTGAAGCAGAATTAATGGTTGAAAATCAAAATGAGCTAAATGCAATCAAAGAACTCTTATTGGAATTTATTAATGCAATAGGATATGAAAAATCAGATATTATCGTTGATTCATACTTAGAACTGATTCAAAATCGGATATAACAAAAAAAAAAGCAATAAAAAATAAAGACAAATTGATATTCCAATTCGATCAAATTTTAACCTTTTTTTTATAAAACATTACAAAATAATCATTATAATTCTTGCCTTATCATAATTTGATAAAAATCAATGAAAATATTTTCAAAATTAAATCATATAGACAATTCTATCCAATTTTAAATGATTTTAATACTGTCGATATCTGTGACTTAAATTCCGGAATCAATCGTTTTATGAAAAGTTTAAACGTTGTTTCTCGATGCAAACAATTATATCGAAGTAGCTGATTCCGATAAAATTGCCATGTCTTAAAAATATGACTGTGTAAATAAAAGTTTGGTTAGTTGAACTATAGGGAATCGATAACGGAATTGGTTATGCAATGAATTTAGCATCCTAAATCCTGTTTCTTGATTCCATCGTTTCTTGTAAGTTCGAGTAAACCATTGATTCCAAGCCCGCATATTCTCCCAAGGTGTGGGTGTAGTAAAAAAGGCAGGCAGATAATTGATGATAAGCTTCATCGAAAGTAAGCTGATTATCACGAAAAGTATCTCGAATATGTCATGCTGATTGATCTGCATGACCTTATTTTTAAGGAATTTAATACATTTACAACTAATAACTTATATATAAAGAAAAATTTACTCCAATTAATTATTGTGATGAGACATAATAATAAATTAATTTCAACTTTTGTCATAAAATTAGATTAGAAGTGATTAAAATGAACAAGCTTACTAAAACAAAATCAATATCAATTCAAGTTTTATTAATGATGTCAATTGTATTTGCTGTAGCAAATTTACAAATTGAAAATGCATCTGCAGCAGATATCTACAACTCTGCTGTACTAGGTGAAACAAAAACCATTAGTGTAACTCTTTGGAGTGTTAGTTCTGATGGTTCATCCACTGCTGAACTTATTATTTATAAACCAGATGGAACGATCCATTCCGAGGGTGCATGGGCAAATCCTGGTGATTCAGCAGGAACTAAATCTCTAAGTGCAACCTTAGACATAGCGGGGACTTGGTGTTTTTATAGAGAATGGACTGTGAATGACTATCCAAATAATTATGGTGGTGATACTGATAATTATTATTATACTGTTACTGTTCCTGATACAAAAAATCCTGTATGCAATGGAGAATCTGATATTACAATGCAATTAGGGACTTCAACAGATATTACATGGGCTGTTTCTGATGACAATCCTAACCTTTATGATATCTATATAAGTGGTTCAGGTGAATATGTAATTCAAGATCAACCTTGGTCAAGTGGAACGTTAACATACATCTATACTCCTACTGCAGTAGGTGAATATGATGTTGTTTGTAGTGTCGATGATGATGCAGGGAATAGTGGATGGGATTATGTTACAGTAAGTGTTATTGATACTACTGATCCCGTTTTTACAAGTTATCCTGCAAATCCTCCTCCTAGTATAATAGAATTGGAAGGACCGACATACCCTATGTCATGGATTGCAAGGGATGCTGATCCTTTATCTTATCATATTTATATTCAGCATGGAATTACACTCTATCTTGCTGAAAGTGGTGATTTTGTAAGTGATGCCCAGATTAGTTTTACCTATGATCCTTTATTAATAAAAGAATATGTACCAGAGATTAATCCATTAGGTACTCAAACTATTATATGTCAATTAGTAGATAATTCTATAAATGTGGTAGAGCATGAAACTTCTTGTACAGTAATTGATACAATTGCACCAAGAGTTAGTGGTATTGCTGATTTGACTATTGCTCATGGAGACAATTTAAAAGTACTTACTTGGGTAGTAGAAGATGCCTTACCAGGAACCTATAGTGTGGATGGAATTGATAAAGGATCTTGGACATCGGGATCTATAACTTATCCTCTAATTGATCTTTCAGTCGGGATTCATGATATTGAAATATTAGTATATGATACAGAAGGAAATGTAAATTCAAACATTATTAGAGTTACTGTTGAAGATCATGGAAATCCTATTATCACAGGACCTAATGATGCAACCTATGAATTATCAGTTCCTTCTCCTGACATTGATATTGTTTGGGATGTGAATGATGCAGATCCAGCGAATTATGAAATTAGTGTAGACGGTACTAATGTTGATACTGGATTTTGGGACAATGGTCAAATATCTTATATTTTTACACCATCTGGGTTAAGTGATTATAGTATCATATGTGTAATTTATGATGGTTCTGGCCATTCTAGTTCTGATGAAGTAATAATTATTATCGCAGATACTATTCCACCAACAATTACTACAAAGGTCGATGAGACATTTGAATTAGGAACAATTGCAGGGATAACTCCACATTGGACTGTTAATGATGAAAATCCTGCAAATTATGAAATCAGAATTAATAATGATTTAGTAGAAGATGGAACATGGATCGATGGTGAAACATTAGATTATTATATAGAAACACCTGATGTTGCAATTTATGTGGTAAATTGTACTGTATGGGATGTTTCTGGCCATTCTAATTCAATGATACATACAATTACGATTGAAGATACAGCTTCGCCTACTATTACGGATTTACTTGATATTTATTTAGAATATGGTTCAAGTACAAATTTAGTCTGGACGGTTGGTGATTTAGATCCTGCAAATTATGAAATTAGTGTTGATGGATTTATTGTTGTAAGCGGAAATTCATGGATTAGTGGTAAAATTTTATCCTATATCTTTAATCTCGATACATTAGGAATATATGAGATTAATTGTACAGTATGGGATAATTCAGGTAATGCAATATCAGATATACTCATCATCACTGTAGAAGATACGACTAATCCTTATATAACAGATATCTCAGATTTAACATTAGAATATAGTTCAAGTACAAATTTAGTCTGGACAGTTGCTGATTTAAATCCATCAAATTATGAAATTAGCGTAGATGGAAATATTGTTGAAAGCGGAAGTTCATGGATTAGTGGTGGAATTTTATCATATCAATTTAATCCTGATTCATTAGGAATATTTGAAATCAATTGCACTATATGGGATGGTTCTGGTAATTTCAAAACAGATATAGTCATCATCACAGTAGAAGATACTACTAATCCTTCGATAGCAGATATTTTAGATTTTTCATTAGAATATGGTGCAAGTACAAATCTAGTTTGGACTGTTGGTGATCTAGATCCTGCCACCTATCAAATTTCTGTTGATGGAACCGCAGTCGAAAGTGGATTATCTTGGTGGGATGGTGAAATTTTATCCTATCTTTTTAATGCTGATTCATTAGGAATATATGAAATCAATTGTACTGTATGGGATAATTCGGGTAATTCTATATCAGATCTAGTCGTCATCATTGTAGAAGATACAACTAATCCCACAATAACAGACCTTTTTGATTCAACATTAGAATATGGATCAAGTGAAACTTATTTATGGACAGTAGGAGATTTAGATCCTGCCACCTATCATATTTCTGTTGATGGAACCGTAGTCGAAAGTGGATTTTCTTGGTGGGATGGTGAAATTTTATCATATAACTTTAATCCTGATGCATTAGGAATATATGAAATCAATTGTACTGTATGGGATAATTCGGGTAATTCTAT
>CAYPTZ010000433.1:0-3868 GCA_964413395.1 uncultured archaeon
AGTTCAAAAATTTCACCAATTTTTGAAAATACTACTGAATGCACCACATTGATTCATAAACATAAGGAATTGATTCAAAAATTAAAGGTTAATAAATTAAATGAGGGAGATTAATGCCTCGATCTCTCCCAAATAAATTAGAATATGCAAAACAATTACTTCAAATAGATATTCCATATCGTGATATTCAATCAATTTTGAAAGAAAAATATGGTAGTGGTCTGTCAAATAAAACTCTTCAAAATATTAAAAGCGAATTAATTGATCTTGATGCAATCTATGAAGAGTTAAAAGAGCTGAGAAAGTTAATTCCATTAATTGATGAAAACCGAATTTTAAAAAAAGATCTGGAAATGTATAAAACCATGTATATGGAGATATTTGAGACAGTCAAAGAACGATTACAAAGCAAATCCTTGTAAATTTTTTTTAATTACTAACTGAGAAGAGTTTTTTTAAGAAAATTATAATATTTGTTATAATTTTCAATATAGAACTGAATAATTATTAGAAGAATCTTTTCTTGTTTTAAATGTTTGAAATTGTGTTAATTTTAAAGGAATTGAGAATATTAAAGAAAAAAATAAAAAAAACCTTAGCCAGGGGGCATAACGCCCCCATTATGGACTAAGTCTATATTTTTTTGATCATATTAATGTGATAATAATCAAATTATAATACTGTGAATTCTTAAGCAAGCATTCATTCATGGGATTTGCTTTTGTTTTTTTTTCTAGAAACAAAATTACATCGCTAAGAGCGAGAAAAAAAAAATCAAATGTTGACAATCTCAAAACTGAGATAATTAACGAATGAAGAAAAAAGATCAAAAAAATAAACAATTAAATTTAAAAAGAAAAATATTCTACTAATTTTTTTTCTTTTTTAGTACCACAATCGCAATCCCAAGGATTGAAAAGATGGCAAAAATACTGATTGGATAACTTGGAAGGCTAAATCCACCTTCGTCAGATGGAACCACTGGTTCGTACATTGGTAAATCGTCAATTTCCCAGTATTCTCCATCATTGCCTGGGCTTTGGGTTAAGATAGTCCGTTCCCATTCCAACCAATCACCGGTGGCAGGATTATAATCACCCATAAACATATCTTGCAAAATTCCTTCTTCATTTATGGCCAATTTAAAGACATGGTCAATAGCAACACTATCTTTTGTTGCGGAAATAGAAGTTTCAAAGGTTGTTCCATCAACAATAATATCAGCAGGTGCTATGGTACCAGAAGGAAGACTAAATGCAAAGTTTAGTATATCAGCTAAGATTTGATTTGCTGTTAAACCATCTTGAGTATATGTTGCAAGATCAGTAATACCCTTATCAAAGATTTGACCGTTCATCCAGCTCCATAGATCATTGTCACGCACACTGCTGAGCATCCATGCATTGATAGGCATAGTTTCGTCTTCATCCGCATACCAAATATCTGCAGTCCAAGTGGTTTCGCTATTTTCTCTATAATGACGTTGTCCCAAGAATACTGTACTACCATCACAGGCAGATACTACATCAAAAATAGTGATTTTCTGGTGGTTGTGTCGGTATGTTGTATCATCATCAGGACGATATCGTTGATTATCCCAGACTAAAACATCTGCTGTAGAAATATCTGTAACCAAACTTGGATCTGCTGCGTTAGACATTGAGCTTGGATCCATTTCAAAGACAAAACCTCGTGTTTCGTCATACTTTTCAATACCCCAACCTAATCCGTCTTCTTCCCGATAATTAGATCGGAATTCAATATGAGTTACAATTCCTTCATCTGAAGTCTCAAGTAACACCTGTCCTTCATCATGAAGATTAGATGTATCTTCGAACCATCGGAATCGTACGATATTTGGTTCAATTCGATAATCAACTTGACCACTGATAAAATCTGGTTGATTACTTATATCAGATATTAAAGCTGATTGATAAGTTGTCCAATCTACTGCAGGTAAAACTGCTGGAGGTCCATCCATTTCAAAAGGAAAACCTGCCGGTTTAATAAATGAAGTCGGTTGCGCAGTATCATAGATAAGAAATGGCGCAAAGGATTCTTCTTCCAACATTATTGAATGATCACTATCCCAAATAGATATTGTTCCTAAAATTGCCATAACTGTGTGGTTCACTCTAAATATATCTGTTATGGTATATTCTTGATATACTAAATGTTCTTTTCCCCAGTAATCATCTCCATCGGTACTAGACGAATTCCATTCTCGACCTTCATATTCACTAAAGGCAACTATGGACCATGACATACCCTCGGAAACTCCAAGCGTGCTATCAGTAGGTTCGGGCCCATCCACTCCATTGATAGTATAATCCAAAATGAATTGAATACCCATACGTTCTTCATCATTCGATGAATTATAGGATCGGTCCATCATATACCGGAATGTCCCGGTACCACCTAGCTGTTGAACAAAAATTGTTGCATCTTCACCTTCTTCATTGATTCCAGACATTTCTATAAAGTAAGAACCAGAACTTGTTTCCGTAGTTAATGAAAAACTTGTCCACCCCATTTGATTTGTAAATATATCATTTAAATAGTTCTCAAAAGCTGTAGAGGTCCAATCTATATTTTTGTCAAAATAACCATTTTCGCCCCCTACTGATGAGATAGGATCCGAAAGATTTACCCGTCCGCTACCGACCATCATATGACCTCCAATAAATTCGGTCATATCTCGATCTTTAAAGTTCCACTTAGACATTACCAATACATGTTCATTAGTGTAGGGATTTTCGTACACATATTCAATCACTTCCATTGAAAAATGATCATCACCATCATATCCTATATTTTCAACAGCCATAGAATACGATTGTCCAGGTGAATCACATGTGACCCTAATCAACACATCACGACATTCGGTTTCTGGTCCGTTGAACACCCATTCTAAATGTCCCTCATCACTCCATCGGGATTCAATAAAACTACCGGTGTCTGGATTTAATTCTTGTACCTCAAAGCCAATACCGCTTGGATAATCAAAGAGGCTGAATCGCATGACATTTCTTTGGTGGACATGGAAACGGTAATAATCAACATCAGTACTGTCCAAGGAATGATAATGTTCGCGAGGATCTTCTAATTGAGAAGGTTCATACCATACATCATTCTCTCCTGAACCATAAGTATAATATTCAAGCCAATCATCAGGAAATTCCACATCGTTCATAATTTTCAGTTCGTACCACTCCCCGCTAAAATCACTTTCCACTTCGATGATAAAGGTTCCTTCCCATTCCATAGGCATGTTCAAATTTAGCCAATCTGCAGTTGAAGTAAATGTACTATTATAAGATTCATCATTGTTGAAAAGTTCAGCACTCCATCCGCTACCATCAGGACAATAAATTTCAAGAGATAAGGAATAACCACTATCTTTTGTAAAATTGTAATAATCTACATCCTTGCTGATAAATTCGTTATACGCAAATGGAGTCGGTAGATGTGCTGGGGTTGTCAAATCATCATTTTCATAGGAATATTCTTGATCATCAATCCAATATCTATAAACTTCGTAGACGTCATCATAGGGGTCTTTATCGCCTTCATCTCCGCCATTATCCATATTTCCTACTTCAAATCGCTCAATTACATCTCCTTGATAAAAACCGAAAGTATCGATTGTTGGTGTCAAAAAGATAGTATTTTCAGCTAATTCGAGGGTTAAAACTCCATCCGAATCTTCTTGATGATAATATACCAGAATTCCAGTGGTTTGATCTATTGCGGCCGTAATGTTCAAGGTATTACCCGATGTTGAATTACTTGCTCGGAATTCTAAAGAACTAGGCATATTTGAATAGGCAATATCATCAAATTGGTTAGCAAGCGAAGTATTTAATTC
>CAYPTZ010000434.1:0-3863 GCA_964413395.1 uncultured archaeon
AAATACTACAATTTGCTGTAATCCAAATGATATGATTAGTTATGGTGGTTTGAAATAATGGTGGAATCAAAGATTGAAAACCTGAAAACATATTCTCTATTCCAGTAAACATCGCATCAATTACTTTCTCGTAAGATTCCAAGAATTTCTTAATAATTTGTTCTAATATGGCTTCTAATAATTGATATTGTATGGTGTCATCAGAAATGATTATGAAATTAAAATTTAATTTTTTAATAAGGACAGTTCTTCGATTAGCATTTTCAAGATGTAGATAATAAATATCAATAGCCATATCTCGAGCTTGTTGAATATTTAATAAATAATTGTTATTATTATTATCTTGTGTCCATCTACATAAATCTATATTTGATTTATAAGAAATATCAACACAAAATATAGCTTTACCAATTGAATCTAGGTTATTTTTTAAAATCATATATAATAATCACCTCAATTAATCAACATTTTCCGCTAATTCGATTTCACGTTTCAATTTTAAGTAGTTTTTTTGTTCTTTAATATATTCTGTGTCGGAAATTTTACCATCTGCAAAATCAATATCAATGTTATCCATTTTTTTTCTTATTTGAGTTAAAATTTTTCTTTTTTTAGCAGTTTCTTTTTTCTTTTGAGTACGTTGATAATTTTTTAAAGCTTTTCCCATCATTTGTTTAATTTTTTTATTGGAATCAGAAGTAGCTTTTTCAATATGAGGTAATGCAATTTTCAACTGATCTGCATTAGATTCACTTAATTTTAATATATTTTCTGCAACTTTTAGCCGTTCATCAATATCATTACTTGACATTGCATTAATTAAGTTTGGAATTGCAATAGTTTCTAATAATTCTTCCAGATAATCTTCAATTTCTTTAACCAATTCTTTAGAATATATCTTTTTATAGAGAGGTATTTGATTTTCTTTTGTATCTCCAATAAATATCAGAGGCATTTCTGCATCCCATTTCTTCATTTTAGTTTTATCTGCTAATTGTAATATTCTTCCATCAGAAGTCCGAAATACTTTCATTTAAATCCAATCACCCGAATATAATTTATTTGGTAAATATGTGTCTGTTAAATATTCAATACCATGAGATGATAACGCTTGAATTTCTGCTTTTAATTTGGTTTTTTTCATTAATTCCAAATCTTCTTTCCAACGCTTATTTGATTTTACATAAGGTTCTGCAAGCATATCATCCAATCTTTTCAAATCAACTTTATCCATTGGAATTCGACAACTATAATCAATACCATATTCATCTAGATCACGAGATAAAACTCCAAGCAAATGCATATCAGGAGTGGCTAAAAAGGGAGATTCGTAACTTAAACGCTTACTCCCCCGAATGTACACAGAATAGATATAATGACCATAAGGGTCTGCATCTACTAAGCAAAAAGTAGGTAATTTTAATTCAGAATTGATTTTTTTTAGAAACATTCTTGTTGCAACATTACCTACTCCTTCTGCAGTTAGAGTGATACATGGAAATTTCTTCCACCAGCGTTCTTCAATAATACGCATCATTGCAGCATCTTTTTCTAAAACCAATATAAATTCAGCATCAGATTCAATAACATCAACTTGATCTATCATAGGCGTAATGCTCCATGAACCAGAACCTTGTTTATCTAGATCAATTATTTCATTACCATCACGTAACCGCAATCTCCCGACGGCAGAACCCCTTGCTTTAGCAACTATTCCAGTAGAATTACGAGTAGTTTTTAATAGAGCCGATACATCTTCTATACACGCATCACTGAATTTTTGCTCTTTAAATAAATTCACATTTCCGTAGAAGACTTCCCTCTTTGTCATATGTTTACGTTTTGTAAGTAATTCATAAATTATTCTTATAACTTCCATTAAACGAGTAGAATCTTGTGCAGATGTGAGAGTTAATAATGCTTTTGTTGTATTTTGAAGACCAAGCAATAATATATCTTGTTCTTCATCATAAATGATATTACTTGCACTTCGTTTTGGTATCGAAAAACTTGGATTTCCAGTATTTTGGATTTGAAGAATTAATTTTTTTATTTCTAAATTTATTCTTTCTAAAGTTTCCTGCATAGTTAATTCATCAATTATTACTGAATCATTTGGAGCAACAAAATCACCTCTTGGTTTCGTAGAATGCCTTTTAGTCAAATAATCCCGAACCTTAAGTAAATCTTTCATTACAAGCCCATATTTTAGATCAATTGTGGCAGATATTTTTTTAGATAGATCTACTTTTGATCCTGATCTTTTCCTTGAGGTTTTTTTGACTGATCTTTTCCTTGAGGTTTTTTTGACTGATCTTTTCCTTGTTGTTTTTTTTGCCATGATGTTTTATCTCCAATTTGAATTCTATTTCTTATTCACTTTCCAATACGTTTTTCCACTTCGTATAGAAATTAATAATTGTTTTTCTCTTGTTAACTGCTTTAATTTGAGTTGTAAAAATCTCGCATCCTTTAAATCACGTATTTCTAATAATTTGATTAAATCTTTAATACTTACCCATTCATTTTCAGGAATTTTATCAAGAATTAGATTTGTAGATATTAAACTGATTTTTGATTCTGGTTTCACTAATTTTTGAGGTTTTTTTGATATTGAAGAAGGTTTAGTTATAGTTGAAGAAGAAGCTGAGGCCGATTTATGCATTTTTAATGGTTTAGTAATAATTTTTGATGATTTGTTCCCCTTTACAGATATTTTTTTTCTTTTAATGGGGATTTCAGGTTTAGATGAATAAAGTATGTCTCTTTGAGTATCTGAAACTGATTGAGATTTATTATTGATAAAGTCATCAATATTTCTTACAGGTTTTGGACCAGAAGCAGATCTTGGTTTTAACTTTACATTCTCAGAAAGATTTATTTTTACAGGTAATTCAGACACTTCTTCTTTTACGGTTATAGTTTGATCTCCTTCATCAGCAGATGATCGAATTTTTCGAGATTTAAGCTGTTTTTGTACATTTTCAACGGTTAAAGCTGCTTTTTCTTGCTGATCTTTTTCAGATTTTTCCTCTTCAAGTTCTTCTAAAGTCTGTTTAATTCTACCTTCTAACCTATCAAGAATGCGTTCTTCCAATTGTTTTGTTTTGATAGCTTTAAACTCATCAATTTGAGTGGCTACATGGCATAATGATTCCACAAATAAAGGTATAAATTTTTCGATAACTTTTGTTCTTTTTCTATTGTTTTCTCTATTTGTTTTTTTATTTTGAAAATGGCGAATCTTTCTACCAATATTTTCCAAACAAAGTTTAATCTCAGTTAGCAACACTTCATCTTCTGCCAATGCATTTTTAGATTGAGATTTAAACATTAAATGTACATAAGGTCCAGACACATTAACTAATAATTGAATATTTCCTTTTGGTAAACCATTATCAAATGTATCTAATTTATAATTTTTCCAGTTTACAGACTGAACACCCTTCCAAATAGCACAATCAGAATTATCGCGCATTTTAGGCGTCCTATTAACATATCTCATCAAAACTTGCTGAGCTTTTTTGGCGGTTGGAATTTTAGGACTGATTGTTACAACTGCTTCTACTACAAAAGCAAGGCCTTTCCCGCTTGTTGGAGGTCGAGTATATCCCATTATGAAATCTTCATCATGAGTGAAGGAAACATCATAATTTTGAAATAACTGTTGATATGATTCAATCTCATTTTGATCATCAATACCAAATAAATTGTTTTTACTAAATTCATTGTTTAAGTATGGTTCTCGTTTGAATCTTGATAATATTTTATTAGAAAATAAATTTGATTCTAATTTTGATAAATTGGGCAATTTTGTTATATATTCAAGAAAAAGATCAGATCTATGGGCAGGATTTAAGTTG
>CAYPTZ010000435.1:0-3856 GCA_964413395.1 uncultured archaeon
TTTATGGAGAGAAAGAATATTTCCGCTTTAAAAGAGTCTAATCAGATTGTTGTCCAGTTTTCAACAAATTTTGATCAAATCATTCAGAATATTCAGTTGAGTACGAATTTATTATATAAAAAAGAATGGGATAGTATAATTCAGAATAATCTTGACCTTTATAATTGCCAGTTAATGAAAGTGTATGAAAATACTACACACCTTGGCGAGGTTTTAGTATATAATGATGATGAGAATATTCTTTTTTTTGGCTATTTTAGAGCCGTTGAAGATAATGTTGATTCAATAACCTTGATTATTAATGAGTTGAAGAAGTATGCAAAAAAAATGAATTTTTCTGTAATTAGGGGTCCAATTAACGTGCCCACAACCCTATATGGTTGGGGATTCATGAAAGAGGGGAGTAAAACAAAATTATTTCTAGGTTGTCCTGTTCAATCTCCAATATATAATGATATTTTCATTTTGAATAATTTTGAATTAAAATTTGAAGAGTTACGTTACAAATTACCTACTATACGTTATGATCCCTTCGATCCTGATATGGGCTATGAAAAAAAATATAATTGGGATGATTATGAATATCATAATCCACAATCTATAGAAGAAGTGTTAAATAATAAACAAGAAATTGTAAATCTTCATGCCAGTAATATGCCTCCCTCTGCTTATCTTTCCCCAAGTCGAGAAGTGACATTTCATGAAATAATTAAATTTATTTTTGATTATGGTACAAATGCAATGATTTTTTGGGTAATCCACAAACCCACTCAGAAAATGATCTCCTTTGGTTATGTCTTACCTAATATTTTTCAAATCGGAAAACATGGTGTTAATTCATTAAGTTTGCATGATTGGGTAGTTGATAAAAATCATCGTAGAAAAGGAATTTCGATTTTAATGTATGGGTTAACATCGGTGAAAGTCCCAAAATCAATAACTAGGGGTAATTTATGGCCTGTTGGGTCTAAGAATGTCGCAAATAAAAAAAATGTTGAAAAAATGGGGGGAAGAGTGGTGAGAACCCATTTAATTTATGAGTATGTTTTGAAGTAATATTTGATTTTTCGATTAAAAGATATAAAGAGATCATAACAAATATAATACGCGGATCTGAAGAGATTCTGGTAGTTTTTAGGTATCTCATCCGTATCCTGTCCGCATTTATATAATTAATTTTCATTTTTTGATCTTATTTTATAGTTTTTTTACAGATAATATGCAATTTGCATAAAAGGGTTAATTTTTAATTTTGAATATTTTAGATGAAAACTTTTTCCATCTTTATTTTGAATAAAAATCTTTTGAACATTATTAGTGTTAAAGTTATAGTATGTGATTTTGTAATTATATGATATTATATTAATCATTCAAATTTACTTCAATTGCATCCAAATAATCTGGTTCATCCCATGGGAAATCGCCAATCATACAATCTTCTCCGTATCCAGTACATTCACATGTATAATAATCTTTTCCATTCAATTCAATATAGTTTGTATTCTCAGTTGTGTGTTGAGGAGGTGTTGGTAGTCTTACGCCTGACATCATATGACCGAATGTTTCACCTTCCCAAGCAAGCGCTACTAAAATTGTTTCAAATCCTAAAATTTCTGCTAAACTGCAGAATAAAATGGAAAAATCTTCACAATCTCCAGTACCGTCTCCTAAGATCTCAAGTGGATATTTTGGATATTCATTTTCTCCCGTTTCCGATTCATATTTTATTGTAAAAGAAGTTAATGATGAGTATCCCGTTTTATCTTGTACAAAACTAAGTAATGCTTGAAGAATTTCTTCATCAGTGGCTTGAATGCCGCAAGAATTCTTAATTAAATTTGCAATATCAATGAGATAAGTACCATCACAAAAAGATTCATATTCGCTTATTTCATAATTTTCAGTGATAAAATGGTCTTTTGATTTATATTCTTCGTATATCTCGGTTGACAGGTGAATATCTACAGTGGTTCGAGTATTTATATCATTATAATTTGTTGTAAATGCTAAGTCTTTATGAATAAAGATATCATCATTCCACATATTTTCATAAACATTAATTTGAGCTTCTAATTCAGCTATATTATTCGATTGCTCTTCAATTTCATCTATTTGTCTATTTTGAATACTGCTAAATAAAATAAATGTAAAACAATTTGTAAGAATAAAGACTATCATCAGATAGACAAATCCGTGCTTTTCTGTATTATATTGCCACCAAACCTGAGTATTAATACTTTTTTTGTTAATCCATTTAGAAATCTTGGAGATCCATGATTGTGTTTTTTCTTTCAAGGTTTCTTTTCTATTTATATTTTCTTTTAGTTTCATGAATAAATCTCTAATCTTTTTGTATATAGTTTTATCATTTTCAGAAGAAATACATACTACTTAACATTGTATTTTAAAGAGTGATCTTTATCAAGGATCATAAATTTTCCAGATTCTATTGGTGTTTTATCAAATATTCAAATTCATCATATTTTTCTATAGTTTCAATCTTCTTTAGTTCAAATAGCAATAATTAATACTTGAAAATTTGATTTTTCGAATATATATTATCAATAATTATTATTAATTGATATGGATTCAATGTTATTTATGAAATATTCTTCTCAAAATTATCTTGAATATGAAAATAAAATGCAACGAGAAGGATTATTTGAACTAATATCACAAAATTACAAAATTGATCGAGCTATTTATCCTGGTAGTTTCATCCATATATCACCTTCTTTTTATTTCAGAGAAGTTGTATACGTTGACACAGATAAGAATGCAAAAAAATTCTTTGATGATAAAAGTTTTGAAAAGATTATCTCACAAAAAAAAGTATATTCAGAAGATTTTGTTTACCGCTATCATCCTGTTAGTTATAGCTCCAAATTATCTGAGGAAGAACAATATTTTGATTTGCTAATTTCCCAATATGCGGGATTCATTTCTCAGGAATGTAAGAAATATCTTAAAATAAATGGTATACTTGTTGCAAATAATTCACATGGTGATGCACAACTTGCCAACATTAATCCTGATTACGAATTTATCGGTGTAATCAACTATCAAAATAAAAAATTTACTTTTTCCCAAAAATATCTTGAAGATTATTTTATTCCCAAAAAAGAAGGGTTAAAAATTAGTATGGAGTATTTGAAATCAATAAATCATGGTATTGGGTATAAAAAAATAGCCAATCATTACCTATTTAAAAGAATTAAATAGGATTGAACATCGAAATTATCTTTGGAAATTAATTTTTTTTTTTTTCTTATCGATAATATATTTCAAGTAATCTATTTCTAAATTTTTGAGTATATGATCTAAAAACCATAAAAGAATTTTTCCACCTAAAAAATAAGAAGTTCAGAAAATTAGCAAATAAAATCCATTAGAATAGTTCCTATAAAAAAATACAACAAAAATATTGAGTAAATTTTTATAAAGCTGGATTCAATATAATAATAAATATCGTTCAAATTGATAAAGACATGTTTATTATTTCAAAATTAAAAGATAATATAAAAAAAAAATGGCAGAATAACATTAATAAAGATAAAACCTATGCAGTGTTAATAATCTCTATATTGTTTTTTTCAAGCGCAATTTGGTTAAATGGTCATACTTTTCATAGTGTTAAAACTATCAATAATTCCATTGAAGAAGGTGTGTTTGGAAAACCTGAAAGCATATATATTTCAGGAAATTATGCCTACGTCGCAGATCATTATATGGGGCTTGAAATTATTGATATATCAGATCCTTTGAATTGTTTTACTATATCCGAAACCAATGATGGTGGATATGCTCGAGATGTTGTTGTAAAAGATAATTATGCATTTATAGCCGACACTGGTGA
>CAYPTZ010000436.1:0-3856 GCA_964413395.1 uncultured archaeon
TAACGACTTGGAATATCACGAAGGGATAAATAAATTGAACGCCACAAAGCTTGATAATATAATTTATTTTCAATAATAATTGCAGGTAATGTATAGAAATTCAGACTTATCCAAAATTTCTCATACCAAGGAGTATTAGGTTTAACTTTTAAAGCATTTGCTTGAGTTGGAATCAGCTCACCAGTCTTTGTAAAGCAATCTTTAATATCTTTCATCCCATACTCTCCCTTTATCATTTTTGAAAAGAATTGAATCGTATGTATTATAGTAGAATAAAATGCATAGCTTATAATACCCCACCAACGATGTCTAATCACGTGAAATGCATGCCAAAAGCCCATACTTCCTCCTCCACGATACCAGTTATGGATCATCAACATTTTCATACCTTGACTTACAAAATATATCACAAAGATTAGAAATACAAAGATACATGAATAGGCAAATAGAATCCACCCCTCACTTGGATCATATGTTTTGTCTCCTATATTTATTGTACCTCCAGCAGCAGGAGTGACATTATAGAAAGTCCCCAACATTGTAATAAATTGAAAGAAGCTTAGGATTACAAGCCACATTGTTTGAGTGATTTGAGGAACTAAAATCTCTCTTTGTTTCGCCACAGCCAAACTGCTCATGCGGAGAGTGTAAATGGCTATCTTGAACTTTTTATACCAAATGGTAAACATGAAAATATTTGGAATTACTAAAATTAGAAGAAGCCATTTATAGTCCCATTCTACAGTTAAATAGGTATAGGTTAAAAATCCAATCTCAGCTATCACTAAGATATACATTAAATATCCAGCAATCTCAGCAAATAATCTAACAAATAAATACCCGATAGCAAGACTTATAATCCAAAAAATTACGAGAATTAAAATAATGTATACGAAAAACCAAATAAGCTGATTATATTGAGATAAATCGACTTCATAATAAATATAGCTATCTCTGATCACACCCCCAATATAATATAAGTTATAAATACCATAACCGATAAAAACAACAAAGAGAATAAGTATTAATATATCACCAAAATAATGAAGATGACCTAAATTTTCATATTCTTTAAAGAAAAATTTACCTGCTTTATTGCCCTTTTCACCTTCAATTATAGGGCCGTAATAATCTGTATAGGTTTCATTTCGGTTTTTCTTTCTTGGAATATAATTACCAAATTCATCATAATTCTCTTGCCATTTTCTTTTATTTGAAAACCAATTCCTTTTTTTTTTTGTATTTTCAAAATTCTTTTGGTTTTCATTTTCTTCATTTTTTTCAGACATAAAAAATCCCTATCTACAATTTTACATTTTATCCTAAAAATTTGACTTATGACCTTTTTTTAGAATTTTGAATTGTGTCCATATTAAATAAATTTTTTTTTGATGCATGTATTTTTCAATATAAAATGAATCAATCAACTAATGAAAACCTAAATTTAGATATTGATGATAAAAAAAAAAAGGGATCAAATGAAATTCATATTGAATCAGATCTAGAAAATAAAAATAAGGATAAAGAAATCAAAAAAGAAGATAAGAAAAAAAAAGAAAAACCAAAAAAAAAATCTGAAATTGAAATATTGAATGATACGATTAAAGAAAAAAATAAAGAAATTGAACAACATAAAAATAAATTCGCATTTATTCAAGCAGAATTAGAAAATATGCGAAAACATTATATGAAACAACAAATAAGTAATGAAAATAATACAAAAATAAAGATAATAACATCATTTACCCCCTTAATTGATAGTTTTGAAATGGCATTTAAAATTAAAGAAAATTTATCTCTAAAAACAGATAATAATCAATTAAAGAATTTCATTGATGGATTTCAAGCCATCTATGATAATATAAAAAATATCTTTAAAAACTATAAGGTTACTGCAATTGAAGATGTAAATATCCCATTTGATTATAAAAAACATGAAGTAATTTTGAAAATCATTAACGATGATATAGAAGAAGATACAGTAATGCAAATAGTACAAAAAGGATATAAGATGGATAATGAAGTAATACGTCCAGCAAAAGTAATTGTTTCGAAAAAGACACCACCCCCTCCAAAACCTATAGAGAAATCAAAAAATGATAAAGAAGATGGAGAAAATAAATCTTTAGAAGAAAATTCATCAATAGATCAAGAAAAAAAGGAAGTACCTAAAGCTTAAAAAAAATGGATTATTTTTTATTTTTTCAAGCCACTTTGTAATAATAAAATATCAACTTTCTCATCCATCCACAACAATAGTCCATCAATACCAATTCTCTGAGGAAGACTGGTTAAAATTAACTCATAATCACGATAAATAATTTTATCTAGTTCAAAATATTCGATTATTTTTTTTTTAAAAATATTCCCATTTTTGATTAAATCAATCTTATTTAATAAAAATGCAATTGATACTCCCTGTAATTCAAAAAGATTAAGGATATTCCAGAATTCTTCTTTAGCTTCTGCAAATCGCTCTTCATCAGCACTATCTAATACAAATAATAAAAGGTTACTTGCTTGAGCGCCTCTTAACCAATTTTCTCGGAAAATACGTTGTCCAGGCATGTCCCAAAGGATTAATTTAATTCCAGATTCTAATTTTACATTAGTTATCCGGAATTTTTTTGTTGGAGGAAAATAATCAAAATCAAATTTACCAGTTGCTAATAATCTCATAAGACTGGTCTTTCCTGCATTATCTAATCCATAGACAAACACTTTCACAATTGGTTTATTGTTGATAATCATGATATTATTATGTGATTCTTGAAAAACTAAAGATTCATCTTCAAATTTTCGTAGATCTATGAAAAGCATCAGCAATAAATTAGATATTTTTTGAGTTTTAATATTATGATAAAATTTCTTTAAAAAATACTCTTGCATGAGCTTGATGACTTCATTCCGAAAATCATAAGGATTGGTTTCAAAATCAAAAATTAGACCCAATATATAATTGTGGGGTAATAATAGCAGTAATAAATTGATTTCGTCTATTCTAATTGCTTTTGAATTTTCAAATAAAAATTCTTCACTAAATAATGAGGGGTGAATTTTTTTTTTTAATTGTGCTTTTTGATTAGAAATAATTCTTTCAAGAAGATCTGACTGATTTAAAAATAAATCCTCATCAGGATACGCTAAAAAAGATTTTAATCCAAAAGGAGACTGAAATTTAGAATTTAGTTCAATTATTTTTGAAGAATTGTGATCTAGTATAATCTGAATTAAAAAAATATTTTCAAGCATTTTGTTATTCCTTTTGACCAGGTTTAATTTGTAGGATTATCAATCTTAATATAAGTGCTTTTTGTAATAATATATCCCTAACCATTCAATAAATGACTCAATTTATATTTAATTAAAAATCTTTAGTAATATTTAATATTAATACAAAATTTATAGATATAAAATATGGGAAAAAGATGGGTATAAATTTATAATTTTTTATCATTCTATCTTAAAATTTGAAGCAATAATGATGAATAAAGAAATAAACTAAAACCCAAAATATTTAAAAAAAAAATTTTTCCATTTTAGAATCAAAATATGATTTATTTGAATTTCTAAAAACAAGATAAAAAATAAAAAAAAAAAAGGTTAAATTATGTACGAAAAATATTCAATTTCGGATGATGATAAAGCTAAATTAGACGCTTTAAACAATGAGAAAGTAAATAAAGTTGTTAATGACGCCATTCAGTTAATGAAACCAGAAGAAGTTTTAATTTTTAATGACTCTCCAGAGGATATTGCAAAAATGAGACAATTATCCTTAGATTTAGGGGAAGAAAAAAAATTAGCAACAGAAGGCCATACTATTCATTATGATGGATTTGTTTCTGCTTCAAAT
>CAYPTZ010000437.1:0-3855 GCA_964413395.1 uncultured archaeon
TCCAAATATCCGACAGACCGGACATTTAATAGCGTCATTTCGAGTTTTACATTCATGGCGATAAATAGGGGGATTCTTATTTGTTGCTCGATTAAATGAAATGGTCTTTTTTGCGACATAAAACAACTCTAATAACGCTCGCATTTTTCCTTTTAACGAACTCCCAGGAATATAAGGGCGATTTGTGACGGGATCACGAATAACAGGGCTATCCACTCCCCCAATTTGGATTACATCTCGAGAAGATCCAATATGAAGTCCAGTCACAACTTGTAAAGTTCCAGAAAAGATGATTTTTTCATGGAAACATCGTGTGTTTTCTACGACCATTTAGTCTTTTCCTCCGTGATATTTATGGTATGCAATAAATGCTTGAAAAAAAACAAAAAAATCTTCAAAATGTTTCCAATCTTTGATTTCTCCTAGTAATGGATATAAAACATAAGATAAAGTTTTCACTCCTCTGTTGCGTCCTGCAGCATAGATTAACTTAGTTTTAATTTTGAATACTTCAGTTTGCAATTTATTGACATTAGATTGATAAATATCTTGCTTTTGCCAAATTTGGGTAATTCCTGTTAAAACTTGCCGAATTTGGGATGTTTTAACGTAGGTTGCAAGCCGTAAATCGTTTAATAGCCATATAATTATGGGTTCATATTTCTGAGGTTGGAGTGGGAACTTATCAAGCGTTCCTTTACATTTTTGCTGGATTTGTTCTTTATCGTTTATTCTTTTTTCATATTGTCTATTTGTGTGTCTATATTGTTTTGACATTTTATATACCTCGAGTGAGTAAATCTGCAATGATATAGCAGTTTAAATATGGTAAGTGATTTTCTTTTTTGATATCCTTTAAAATTAATTTCTTGATGGAATCACGAATAGATTCTCGTTTATTTTTCATTCCAAATAAGTTTACCAAAGCGACATATTTCAAGTAATGGTAATTTGCTTCTGAAAAATATTTGTGATTTGGAATAGAAATAGATGTGAGAATATCATAAATATGACGTAACCAAGTTTTATTCACCAAGAGTTGTGCACCCTTGGGGGTAAAATTAACCATTTTAGAAAAATAGGTGGATAAATATTTCCGATAAACATTCCAAGATACAACATCTTGAGTGAGTGTGAGATGTGATTGAGTTAGCAAAGATACTGCTGATTTTTGCTGTGTAGTTTCTTCTTGAAAATTTTTCGCCTGATCTAATATAGCATGCGCAATTTGAGTTCCCCGAGCTACAGGATATCGACTTGAATTAATAAAATATCCTGCTGAAATGGTAATATGAGGATTGAAACATGTATATGCAGAAAAACAGGTATTAATATCAAACATTGCCTCAAATACATCATTCCAAGCTCCAATGAGAAGGAGATCATCCCCTCCAGAATAGATTATTTCCAGCTTGCGAGGATCTCGAGTGCTGTCTTCTAAAGTCGATCGATTCCCTAAATAGGGCGAATTTTTCGGATTATTGCATAAAGCATTAATGTGAGATTTTATTGGGAGAGTTCGACGGGTAATAATTGCTGTGAGTGTTTGTTTGAAAAATATATCAAAAAAGCGGGAAAGAGTTGCAATACGCGAAATAGTTCTTTTTTCTTTAGTCAACCCCTTGAAAAAGATTTGACCAAGGGAATCTACATCCATTGCTAAAATACCAATTCGGGATGCACCCAATCCTTGCTCAGCATACCAATCTAAATCCCTTGCTGAGGAGGAAGAAGAAAAAGTTGAGGATGTAGGGTATGTAATCAAATTGATAGTAGTAAAAAGTAGGCTTTGCTTTTGGAAATTATCTAATCCACATGCGTATAAATGGGCCCCTAACAGTTGGATCCCTTGAAAATTGTCCCAATCATGATTACGGATCCAAATTCCTTTCAGGTGATTATTGTAAGTCGTTAATAGTTCTGGGGAGAGATCATTCTTCGATATCAAGGTTGATTGGAAGAGAAGATCATGAAATAATCCAGAAAATAAAAAGACATTTGATTTTAAATCCGTTTGAGAAAACACTTGGGGGGTATGCAATGTGATCCATTTTGTTTCCTTCATAATTTGGGATAAATTATATAAGTGGTGACACAAAAGACAAGTTTCTTTTTCTTCATCATAATATTTTCGCTTTTTCACCCGATGAGATTCTTCTGAAAAAGTATGATTACAAAATTGACAGGTTTTTACATTGGAGACAATGGGATTTTCTTGAAAAAGATCTGTTGGATTTTTTTGAATGATAGTAGCAAATTTTCTTTTCTTTTTTTTTCCCAGCTGCTCTATTAAAGAAGCCCATTTAGAAAGAAAAGAATTTTGTTGATTCTGAAAAAAATCACTGCCTTCAAGGGAAATAAAATCAAGAGCAACATATAATTGTGTATGATATTTCTGAAATAGACGTATTTGAACTTCAGTTTGAAAAGTTGTAAAATAGTCCACCATGGAAGAAGTGTTGGCCGATAAAATATATGCGTTACCTCCAGAACAATAAATCACATTTGTCCAGCTTAATTGACTTTGTAACAAAAATTCGTGCACAATATCTAAAAGGAGCAATTCTATCAAGGTGGATTTGGCTTTCAAAAATTTTAACCCTCCTTTCGAAGGAACATGAGAAATAAATTGTTGGATCCCCGATACATCAATTCCGATCAATAAAAAGCGATTTTTTTTTCGATTCTTAACCTCTTTTTCAATATTCTGTTGAGCAAATTCTGGTTTAATCTGAAAAGATTCTATCATACATCTGGCAATAGCTGCAGTTGTTTTTAAATGATCAAATAAGGAAATATCTGGTCCGGTTTCTTGCGTATTTGCGGGTAAAAAGGTGGTGAATTCTTCTAAAATTTTTAAAATAATATCTGGATTTTCGTGCAACCCTTGTTTTTTGGCGATATCAAATAATGCTGCGAGTTCTAAATTATGTGAGGCTTTTAATCCCAATTTAAAATTCCCCTTTTCGATTGGAAAAATTTCCGTTTGGGGCGTCAATCTGCAATAGGGCGCATATTCATATTTTGAGATTTGTGGAGAAATAGAAGAATATATTTGTGTGTCTGGAGTAGTTCCGATTTGACAAAAAATTGATTCTAAGGGACGTTGAGTGTAGAACCCTCCTTCTTGTCTTCGTTCTCCTGAAGACAGATTATCTGCCTCACAAATGATTTCATAAATATTTTGATCTAACCACTGCATCTCCGAATTTCGCATTATCTGGAGATCACGTTCATGATGAAATTTGCACACATCTTGGATTTTTGAGGAATAATGTATTGAATTTAAGAAATTAACTCCGAAGGATTGATGATTTGTTTGCTTGGGATTATTAGATGCCCGCTGTACAAACTTTCCAATGTCATGAAGCAGTCCCATTAACACAATCTCACGAAATATGGCTTTGTCTAATTGATTGTGGGTCATTTTCTTTCTCCTAAGACGATTATTTTAATTGAATAAATTTAAATGGATTTTGTTCATCTAAATTTCACATTGCAGTATATTGGATGATTTCTATTTCTCTAGCTCACGATTATTTTTTACTATAAAGATGTTATAGATATATCTTCAGTTTATCACCCTATAAAATGATCGTAATTGTCTTATAAATTTCTCGATTCTTGAATTTTTGTTAACTTGATTTTTTAACTATAATCATCATTATGGGAGAAATATCATTGTGATGGTGCATTATGCTTAAAAAATAACAAAAATCTATAATGTTTCAATCATCCTACTGATGGAATTGTATTTGTTACATACTTAGAGGATGCTTCTTATTTAAGTAAGCCAACAAATTTCAATCATCCTATTGATGGAATTGTATTTGTTACCGGAATCATTATCAAATT
>CAYPTZ010000438.1:0-3839 GCA_964413395.1 uncultured archaeon
AATAAATTATTTCAATTGAGGCAAGATCCTCCACATTGTTATCATTATCCAGAATTAGAAACTGAATTTCAAACTGTCTTAAAATTGTTTGATTCTGCTCAGAAGAATATATATAAGCATGTATCTAAATTTTTTGTGTATGTTCAACATAATATTAACTATATTCGAGAAATTCAAATAACTCATCCCTCAAATTATAATTTCATTACTGAGATATTAAACCATGTGGAACAAGAAAGAAAAAAAGTCATTGAAATATCAAATAATGATTTAGATCCTATTACTCGAAAATTCCTTCCAATTGAAAAAAAAATAGAATTTATGAAAAAAATACAATCGAAATTTTTACCCTACTTAGCAAAATTAAAGCTTTCGGATGATGAAAAAATTGTATTTGCATTGAAATGTAAGCTCTCAATGGGCAATGATCCAGATAAAGGATATTATACAAATAAATCAGGTACGGTATTTTTGACAAGTAAACGATTATATTTTGTCCATGAGCAAGGCGTATTCAAAAAGCAATCGGTGGTGTTATTTGCAGTAAAAATTACGGATTTACGTGAAGCCAATATTGAAGGACGTTTAAGTAAAAAAGTTTCATTAGAATTTTTAAGATCTATGTATAAATTTACGATTGAAAAAGAAAATAGAGAAAAATTAGTCAAGTGGGTCAATAATGCGATGGATTTTGAATATTTCTATATGAAGAATGATAAAAATTTTAAAATATTTAGCAGTTATAAAATTAACATTGATAGTTTTAGAGAAGAATTAGAGAACGCAATTTATGAATTAATAGGATTCCATGGCTCTAGAGAAGATTTGAATAAACAAAATCCAAGTTGCCGAGCAGTAAATTTCAATATGTATCGAACAACTCGATTACCTGGTCCAAAAACTAAATCTTCAGCAGGAAGGTTTCAAGTGGATGTTCCTCAAAAAGATCCTAGTTTCAGAACATCTTCAGGTGGTTTTAATCAACCAAAACCGGGAGATTCCGATCCTACAATAAGAATTAATAATAATAATAATGGAATTAATTTTCCGAAACCTTCATATGAAACCCCTTCAGGCCATTATGGATACCCTCATGATAGAGATTCATATAATGAAATAAATAATGTAGATGATTTAAATAATACTTATCAAGTACCTACAAATTCAATATTTCCTCCTTCATTTAATAATTCCCCTCACCCTGGACAATATGATTCTAATACTAATAATCCTGCAAATTTTGGGATCAATACTCCATATGGGGATGGTATAAATCCGCCCAAATCTGATATTGGAAATCCATTTATGAATTCTTCAAGATCAAATGAAGAAATTCGATTGAAAAAGGAATTAAACCTACTAAAACAAGAAGAATATGCACTCAAACATACATTAAAAATGTTAGAAAAAAGATATGATGCAGGCTATATTCAAAATCCTGAATTTGTGAAATATTATCAGGAAACTCAACGTAAATTATATGTGTATTCTTCAAAAATAACTCAATTAGAACGTTATGTTAAGAAAAAATTTGGCGATTTTAATGAATATATTTAGGAACTAAAAAAAAATTAAAAAATTTCGTTTTTTTTTTTACATATCTAATTCTTTCTTCAATTTTTCAATTTCATCTTTTAATTGATCTTTTGATCGAAGAGATGGGTCTTCTTCTGCGTCAGTATATAAAGACATGCTTTCACCTTGTTGATCAGGGGCATCAGGCAACTGACCTGCATCTTCTAACATTAATTCTGTTTCAAGTTGTGATAACTCATCTTCAATATCGACTCCCATATCAGTTTCAGGATCTCCTGCAAACAATTCTCCTGCCTCGTTAATTTGCTCAATACTATCTTCTGCTTCTTCAGTGATTTCTAAAGCTCGTTCTGCATTCACAGTGCTGGCAATATCTTTCAATTCTGAGGAAGATACTTCCATTGTGCCTGCAACATCTTTAATCACATTTGCTTGTTCTAATGCATCAAGATGTCTCTCACTTCGCATAATCATGGCATTATATTGCAATACTTTTTGTTGATATTGTTTGTATCTAATAAGCATAGTTTTTGCAGCTTGTTTATTACCAGATTTAAGAAATTTTTTTGATTTTGTACGGCAAAGATTAGCTTTGTTTTCATAATCTCGAATTTTGATGTCCAATTTATGCGTTAACGTTTTCAATCGGGCTTCAGTTGTGAGCTTATCCTTTTTCTTATCTTTTGGGAAGAGTTTTTTAAATACCATTTTTATTTACCAATAATATTTCTTTGACTATTATTTAAAAAACACATTTAGATATTAAAAATATTTGGGAGCCAATAATCAGCTTGTGATTTTGACTATCTAATTTCTAAAAAAAAAAAAAAATCTTTGAAATTACAAATAGATTTATTTTAAATATAATTCGATTTTTCATCAAAAATAAAAAAAAACTATTATGTAATCATAATTTCATTTCCATGTTTTTTTTTCTAAAAAAAAATGAAATATCGTTCCTAATTTAAACTCGACAAATAGATTTTAGTATAGAAGGAAAATATCATTTATATTAAGAATAAGGAAAAAATACTCCTAGCTGCTTTTTAATGGTATTTTTATTATATTTTTTTTAATTGCATAAGATTGTATAAAAACTTTTCGAAATGCTATGTTCTGCAATAAATTATAGAAAAACATGAGATTAGATGCTTTCAAATTTCAAAATAATATTAAATTATATGATTTTGATATTATCGCGTGATTAAATAGGTATTTAGGTATCTTAATGTTTTTCACCAGATGTGAATTTTTTTTAATCAAAACTGGAATACGATAAAAATGAATAAAAAATATAAACAAATTAGTGGGGTACTAATTATTTCCTTATTTGTAATTTCTATCCTACCATCTGTAGTTTTTAGTCCAATAGAATCGCCAAATCCTATTTTTGACAATTCAATTGCTGATTTTACTATGGTTGACACCAACATTGAAATTAATGACATAAAATCGAGTGCTGATGTAATCGGGACTCCTTCGATTTACTCCGATCGATTTATGGAATTATTTGATGACCTAATGACTGAAGGGTATCTATCTCCTGAGGGAGTTCCATACCATTCAATTGAAACTTTTATGATTGAAGCTCCTGATTACGGTCATATGACCACAAGTGAAGCTTTTAGTTTTTATGTGTGGTTGGGGGCTCAATACGCTCAAATGACTGGAGATTGGTCATATTATAAGACTGCTTGGGATATAACTGAAGAATATATGATTCCTCAACAAGGTGTTGATCAATTTGGTGGTGGATATAATCCTTCTTCTCCTGCTACGTATGCTGCTGAAGAAGATTTGCCAAGTGATTATCCAAATCAAGGTGATTCATCAATGCCCACTGGTGTGGATCCAATTGCTAATGAATTAGCTTCTACTTATAATTCTGATGGTATCTATCAAATGCATTGGTTGATGGATGTTGATAATTGGTATGGGTATGGAGATCGGGGAGATGGTACAAGTCGAACTTCATTCATTAATACTTACCAACGAGGACCTCAAGAATCTGTTTGGGAAACCGTTCCACATCCTTCCTATGAAGATTTTACTTGGGGAAATGAAAATGGATTTTTACCTATCTTTGCAGATTTTGGAGATTATGCTCCACAATGGCGATATACCTCCGCCTCAGATGCAGATGCAAGACAAGTTCAAGCTTCTTATTGGGCTTTAAAATGGGCCGAAGAACAAGGTGTTGCAAATGAAATTGCAGACTATACTTCTAAAGCAAGTAAAATGGGGGATTATCTTAGATATACCATGTATGATAAATATTTCAAACCAATTGGAATCGAAGATGG
>CAYPTZ010000439.1:0-3830 GCA_964413395.1 uncultured archaeon
AAGGGAAATATCTACTTTTCAAAAATCAATCAAAAGAAGCTCTAATGCAGAACTCCATGAAATCAAATCGGAAAGATCAAGATAATTTAATAATTCCAGTGAAAATTAGGGGGGATATTATTGAGATACAATGGAATCAAACCTTAGAGACGTGGGAACTGTGTGATGAACATATTAAAATTCCAAAAACGGGTAATTTTAAAATAGGAAAGGGTATCGATAAAAATTATAACCGAAATACACGCCATGAATTAAATAAACTCAATCGCATGAAATATTGTATAGATTCTCTCAAAGAAAATTCGAATTTTTCAGGTGGAAAAACATTAGTAGATCTGGTAAATCCTCAACTAAATCATACTCCAAAATTAAATGATAATTCAAAATCTCAAAATACCACAAATGAACTCACTTCTTTCAAAAATATTCTTAACAAATATGAAATGATGACCTTCTTTAATCGATTTGATGATCAACAAAAAAAAGTAATTGAAGAGATTTTTGATCAAAATGTGGTTATTTTAAATGGAGAAGGAGGTTCAGGAAAAACAGAAATTGCGGCCTTTATAGCGTTATTTTATATTTTATTGGAAAAAAGGGTATTAATATCGACGGAAACCCGGAATGCTCTTGATAATATATTATTCAGGATATCAAAAATTTCTAAGACGATTCAAAATTCAACACTATTCACAAATATAATTCGACTAGAAAATCATTCCCCATCATATGAAATCGATACCCTAGAACAATGGGGAATGTCAAAGGAAGTCCAGAAAATAACAAAGCAAATCATTGGTAAAACTCAAAACATACAAGAAAATAATAAAGAAAGTAATAAAGAAAATAGTAGAGAAAATAATAGAGAAAATAACAAGGCAAATAACGAAAAAAACCATTTAAAGACATCTTTTCGAAATATTTTTACTAAACCGAGAAAATTAGAACGAATGATTGCACAATCCTATAATATTATCTTGTCGAATTATGGTTTAATTTGCGAACGAGATTATTTTAATGATCCCTTTCAGAAATTTGATTTAAATATAATCGAAGCAAGCAGTAGTTCAAATTTCAGTGCCATTAGTACGAGTATTTTAAATTCAGAGAAATGGTTATTCCTCAATGATAATGCCCAAATCACACCCTTGACGGTAGGAGATTATCTATTAAAGCAGCAATTACGATTTCCAAATGAAAATGAATTAGATTCAGCAGTAAAGTTTGATCCCAGTGATTTAAACCTTAGCAAAACGAAAAAAATCTGGTCAAATAGAGAATATGGAAAAGGAGTAGTATCACTATTTACGCAATTTAAAACGAATGATAATATTGTATTTTTAAACTTAAAAAACCAATATCGTATTAATCCAGTCTTATATGCTGCATTAAGTCAAGCTTATGGTAAATATCAATCAACTTATCCCTCAAAAAAATCATATCGCAATTTAAGCACGCTTTCAGAATTATTGAACACGAGATCTCATCTAAAATACGAAATTATGTCTCAAGAAGAAATTTTAGATAATATGGGAAAAAGAGTTGCGGATTTGATTGATTCAATTGAATCATCAAAAAAAAATGCAACTCATTTAACAATTGGAATTGCCTGTACGGATGTAATTTCTCTCAGAAAAATGTTAAATGTTTATAGAAATATAAAGACTCGAGGAAATTCATTACGAAAGAATGCCACAAATCATTATTCCGAACATAGAAACAATTTAAACATAACTTTTTGTTCAATAAAAAGCCATCAAGAGCGGGAATATGATATTTTCATCTTAGGAATTCTTAGATATGGATCAAAAAATTTCAAATATCGATTATACACCGCTTTATCGAGGTCTTCTAATTATACGATCATTTTTGGGCCTTCAATAAAAAGTTACAAGAAAATAGCCAACAATCCTTTACAAAAAAACAAAGAAATATTAAATCAATTGGAGAAAGCATCTCATGACTGAAAAGGATCAACCAAGATATTATAAAACGTTAAAATTTCATATTTACAATTGTCCTATTATGATAAGTGTTTCAGAAGAAGAAAAAGACATTTACGAAGTACTTGTATCTATTTGTTTTTACTATAAAAGCATTACGGCTAAATTCCTCTTAGATAGATTTGGGTTAACTGAAAAAATCGGCCAAAATTTATTAAAAATAATGGCCAATGACTTAAATTTATTGAATGAAGATGATTCCAAGGAAGAAATTACATATACTCTTAAATCGAATATTATTTCAGATCTTTCAAAAAAAAAAACCCTACTGATATCAAAGCCATTCAGAAAACAAATTACAATATGTGAAAAACCATTATTTTTAACGGAAAAATATATACAATATGAAAAAGAGAAGGATTTTCTTAAAGAAAATCAAATTTCTTCCCCTTTACTTCATATTCAAGAAAAAATTCAACAAGAAGACAAGAAAGAAATTTTCAATATCCCAAATTCGTACAAAGGGATTGATTCAAATCAAAGAACTAAATATCTAGGAAAAAATTATGCCAAATTATATTTTGAAGATAATAGGGCGTATCTAAAATTTAAGAATTTGATCGTCGGAAAAATTAATAGGAATCATCCTGAATACTCGACATTATTAACAGAATATGAAAATATTAAACAAATCTCACGAGATATCGATAAAAAAGTAATGCAAGAAATACTAAATAACTGCCCAGATGTTGATATCGTACCAATATATAATTCTACCAATCATACCGTTGAAATTACTGTAAATGACATAGAACTAGAAAAATTTGGACAAATTTATCAAATTTATCGAACGTATCATGATAAAATTCAAGAAATATCAATTGCAGAGGATTGGACCTATGAAATTACAATAAAAGTATTCGTTTCTGATTTAAGGCTCCATTTTTGGATAAACTATTTTGGCAAATTACTAAATATGGTGAAACAGAAAATAGGTCTATTTTTAAATCAATCTCAATTAAATTTTAAAAAAGAGCTAAAAAAAATTCACACAATGATTCCACTTTCGGATTCTCAGGAATTTGACCCATTATTATTCATGAAATATTTAGAAAATTTAATACAAAACCCTATTGATGATATTTTTTTAACAATATATTCAAAAATGAAGGAAAATGATGTAATTGAGTGAAAATATACACAAAATCAAGATTGATTCCAATGCTGGTGAAATGAAATGGACTTACGATAACATATCAATTAATCTTAATAAGAATGAAAATCAAAATCCATTTAATATTGAAGCCCTTCCTAAATTCAAGGAAGATAATAACATATGCTCATTTACACACAGAAATGTTGAAGATGAACGATCAATATTTAAGAAAATACAATTAATTATTCAAGAAGCAAAAAAAACCCAATCCTATTTGATTCTGGCTAGTTTTGTGATTAGGAATACCGAAATATTTCAGCTCATTGAAGATTCACTTGAAATTTTGAGAGGAAAGGTATATATTATCGTGGGAAATAAATTCAATACTTTTGATTCTTATGATTACCAAAATGAATATCATAATATGGGACTTTCCAACCTAGTTCATCAGGGGGCACAAATCAGATTTGTAAGTAACGCACATTTAAAATTTATTTCAACCAAAAATGCATCGTTAATCTGTACAACGAATTTTACTACTGAAGGGTTATTCCGAAATCCAGAATTTGGATTATATTTGATGGATACGGAAATTGCCATTCAACTAAATCGATTATTTTTCACTCTTTGGTTTGATCATTCGAATGCGATTTTAATAAATGATGAATGGATACGTTGTCCTTCTCAAAACCAAACGGTGTTTCCATTTAAAAAAATAAAAAAAAACATTC
>CAYPTZ010000440.1:0-3829 GCA_964413395.1 uncultured archaeon
AAAATCCCCGAAGCACAGTTGGTACAGTAACTGAAATATATGATTATTTAAGGTTACTATATGCAAACATCGGAACTCCTCATTGTCCTTCATGTAATAAAGAAATAATTCCGTTAACTACTCAAGAAATTACTGAAAATATATTAAAAAATATCCCTCCCGAAACTAAATTTAGGGTATTAGCCCCCATTATTCAAAGAAGAAAAGGGGAATATAGTGCAATTTTTAAACAATTGAAAAAAGATGGGTATATTCGGGTAATAGTCGATGAAATTGAATATGAATTAAGTGAAGAAATTAAGCTTGATAAGAATAAATTTCATGATATTGATGTTGTAGTTGATCGACTTATAAAAAAAGATACTAATCAATTTAGGAATCGACTTGCAGATGCAGTTGAGCAAGCTTCTAAATTAGCTGAGGGTTTAGTAAAAATTTGGATGGTGGATAGTGAACCTAAAATATATTCAGAACATTTATTTTGTCCTGAATGTGGGATTTCTATGCCAGAATTACGTCCTACTCTTTTTTCCTTTAATACCCCTCATGGATTATGTCCTGCATGTAATGGGTTAGGAAAATCGAACGTAGTTACAGAACATCGAGTTTTTCCAAACAAAGATATTAGTGTATATGATAGTAACTTACGCCATGTTGGTGGATTTGGATCAGATAATTCGTATAGCTGGCGGTTATTAGAAAGTGTTGCAGAATACTATAAAGTTGATATTAATGTTCCAATAAAAAAATTACCTACAAAATTTTGGGATATTTTCCTTTGGGGTTCAGGAAAAACCAAAATAAATTTTCAAATTGATTCCTCTCAGACTAATGGAAATGGAAGAGAATTCACTTATAAAGTGAAACGACCATTTGAAGGTATTTTAAATACTCTTCAAAGAAGATATATGCAAACTTCCTCAGAAGCGAGTAGAGATTATTATGAAAAATGGATGGAACAGCAAATATGTCGAGTATGCAAGGGAAAACGACTTCGCCCAGAAGCATTAGGAGTAACCCTTCTAGATAAAAATATTGCTGATGTGACTAATTTGACCGTTGATAGAGCTCTTGTTTTCTTAGGGAAAGTAAAAAAATCGATTTCAGAAAGGCAAATGATTATTGTTAAAGAAGTAATTAAAGAATTATTTGCAAGATATACTTTCTTATTAAATGTAGGTCTTCATTATGTTCAAATGGATAGAGCAAGTAAAACCCTATCTGGAGGAGAATCTGAAAGAGTTCGATTGGCAACTCAAATTGGTTCTAATTTAGTTGGGGTCTTATATGTATTAGATGAACCATCTATAGGATTACATCCACGAGATAATTATAAGTTAATAGAAATGTTGAAACAGCTTAGGGACAAAGGTAATAGTGTTTTAATAGTTGAACATGATGAAGGAATAATTCGAAATGCAGATTTTATTGTAGATATTGGGCCAGGTGCAGGTGTTCACGGGGGAGAAATTGTAGTTGCAGATACAATTGCTAATGTTATAAAGCATCCAACTTCTTTAACTGGTAAATATCTTAGAGGTGAAATGTTTGTTCATACTCCTTCAACAAGAAGAACTAATATTGAGCATTGGATTAGCATTAAAGGCGCAAGAGAAAATAATCTTAAAAATATTAATGTTGGAATTCCTCTTGGTGTTTTAAATGTAATTACTGGTGTAAGTGGAGCGGGAAAATCTAGTTTAATTATGGAAGTGTTATATAAAGGATTACATTCACTTATTCAAAGAGATTCTCGCATAATTCCTGGTGAGTATGATTCTATTGAAGGAAGTGAATATATTGATAAAATTATTCATATTGATCAAACTCCTATTGGGAGGACTCCTCGTTCTATTCCTGCAACATATACAAAACTTTTTGATATCATTAGAGAATTATTTGAACAAACTCAGGAATCTAAATTACGAGGGTATAAAAAAGGTCGTTTTAGTTTTAATGTCAAAGGGGGTCGTTGTGAAAAATGTCAAGGTTCTGGATATAATTTAATAGAAATGCAGTTTTTACCTTCCGTTTATGTACGCTGTGAAGTTTGTAAAGGAAACAGATACAATGCTGAAACTTTAGAAGTTAAGTATAAATCTAAAAACATTGCTGAAATATTGGATATGTCTCATGAAGAAGCATTAGAGTTTTTCACGAATTTTCCTAAATTACAAGATATTTTAAGAACTATAATGGATGTAGGTTTAGGTTATATTAAACTTGGGCAATCTTCCACTACTTTATCGGGAGGAGAGGCACAAAGAGTAAAATTATCACGTGAATTAAGCAAAAGAAGTACTGGAAACACTTTATATATCTTAGATGAACCTACAACAGGATTGCATTTCCATGATATTAATCAATTAATAATGGTCATTCAAAGATTAGTCGATGGAGGAAATACTGTTATAATTATTGAACATAATATGGATATTATAAAATCTGCTGACTATATAATCGATGTAGGTCCTGAGGGTGGGGATGATGGTGGCTTTATCATTGCACATGGAACTCCTGAAGAAATTATTTTAAATAAAAAATCTTATACTGGGGAATATCTTAAAAATGCCTTAGAACATGCAGAAAAAAATGATCAAATTAAAAAGAATGGAAATTTAGTTATCCCAAAATATCCAAAAAAGTTCCTTCCTTCAAAAAAAAACTCCATGAAAAAGACTAAAAAAAAAAATAGTCCGAAAAAATCTTCAAAAAGGAAAACTACGAAGAAAACTTCAAAGACTGCTAACAAGAAGTAGTGGTCAACTAAAAACATTGAAAAAATTTAGTAATACCATTATAGAATTTATTTATTTTTTATTTTTACATTGTTTAGAAATGGATAAACACAATTTATATCAAAATTGCATTTTTCCATTAGTAAATAATAATTTCTTTCAATTTCTTTTTCTTTTAAAACTCTTTTTTGAATGTCTTCGGGAGAATACAGATACGAATCATCTTTTTTTTTATCTATTCCAGGACAAAATTCACAAGCTTCTTTAAAATCTTCTTCTGAGGTAACCACCATATTCCAAAAAGGAAAGATTTGACATTGTAATGGTCTTGATTGATAAATTCGACAAAGCATTTTTTCATTATTAGAATATAAAAAAATACAATTTTCATTTTTTTCATTATTTAAAATTAATGTTGGAATGTTCCTTTTTCCAATTTCATTAAAGTTCTCGTCCCAGATTGAATACTTATAATTTGTTGTTGAAACATATTTCTGTGCAAATTCTATTTCTGATATATGTAAATTAGCACATATTGCATTAATATCTGGCCAATAAAGGAATACATATCCTTCTTGCTCATTAGAAGAACATTTACCACATTGTTGACATGAAAAATAAAATCCTTTGTTTGTGATAGAAGGAGTAAGATCCATAAAAAAAAAAAAGCTCTTTTTCCTTAAAATCTTCATTTTTTTATATTGTTTAAAATCTTATTACAATTATATTCAAGTGATCAAAAAAAAAATATAAGAAATGAAAGAAACATAATATAAGGGGGTAAAAAAAAATTCAAGCATTTAATATTACAAAAGCATTAGAAACCAAAATATTACATGGTGAAAAAGTGTCTGATGTATTAACACCAGAAAAAGTTATTTTATTTACAGATGATATTGCTCGTATTATTTATCTTTATCGTGGAAAATCATCATCACTGGTATTGTATTTAATAGGTTTAAGATTGGCAAAAGAGATTAGGAAAGCAATGCGTGGATTGTATCAAATCTCAGAATTAAAAAATGAATCTCAAATTGAATCTATAAAAAACCAAGTGATAAATGAAGAAGGGAATGTGCTTGAAATTATAA
>CAYPTZ010000441.1:0-3815 GCA_964413395.1 uncultured archaeon
GAATTTTATTTTTTGAGATGCAATAAATTCTCCTAGATCTAAATATAATGATTCTATTCCTGGAATTATTTTTTTAGGAGAATTAACACCATTTAGTTCTTTTTTTGTAAAATCCACTATTTTTGGAGAAACTATCATAAAATTACTCGGTAACAAATTTTTCCTTTCATATTCAGATAAAAATTTGGTAATAAAGTCAGAATCAGGTTTATTTATAAATTTT
Source organism: uncultured archaeon (assembly GCA_964413395.1). Lineage (GTDB taxonomy): Archaea > Asgardarchaeota > Lokiarchaeia > Sigyniarchaeales > Promethearchaeaceae > Lokiarchaeum. Next base: position 224 of record CAYPTZ010000441.1, read on the forward strand.
GAAAGGGTTTCTTCAGATCTTTGATAAATAGATAATTGAGGACCATTAGAAAAACCGGCCATTATTTTGGTATAATATAACTTTTTTTCGGGCTCATAAGGTAAAATTATCTTCCCTTTGGCACCCATTCCTAATTGTCTTAACATAGCTTCTGGTCCCACTGAATCCAAGTTTAATATTAATAATAAAAACCTTCGAAAATCAGATACTTCTAAATAATTATCAAATGATGCAAATTTTTCTTTAGCAAATAAATATTTTTCTTCATAATCCATGATTGTAAATATCCATGCAATTTTAAAAAATATATCATTTCTCGAAAAAGATTAAAAAACTATCATAAGTCAACACAATATTCTGAAAAATCTCGCTCAACAACAGGCATATTTTTTACGTATTGATTAATTTTATGATAGTGAAGCTTTTTTGGGAGTATTGGATCTTCCCGATTATCTATCCAATATTCCATGATAATTGCAGGAATATTTTGCTTCAAAGAATTATAAACATATACACGGTGATGTCCATCATGACATACTAAATTGTATTTGGATTCAGTTTTAATTAACCAGATCAGAACTGGAGGCATAGGTTTTTCTGATTCCATCATATAACTAGTAGCAGCTTTTACCATTTCTACTTTATCATAGTCAAGAGTATCTTCAGAAGCCCATATTTTTTCAGGATTTACCATTTTAGAGGACCAACTAATTCCTTTACCCTTATAAAGAGGCAATCTTAACTGAAGTAATACCCTACCTATACCTCTTTCAAAATCAAAATTTTTTCCCCAAGGACTATTTGATATGAATGATAAATATGCAAAATCTAAACTTTCTTGATCTAACCTATTAGTAAAAAGGTTTTTAATTTCAATAGTAGACCAATATTTTGGATTTTCTTTATTTACAATACTATTTCCTTCAATTTGTGATGTAAAATTTAACCATTTCTTTTTGTTAAAAGGCATTCTAAGTTATCATCCATTTTTTTTTATTTATTAAATAATGATGTATATTTTGTCCTAGATACTGGTAAATCTATGACTCTTTTTCTGATTTGAAAAGCATATTTTAATTTTTGTTCCATTTCTACGTAATTTCCTAAGGGTTCTAAAACAATAGCTGGTACACGTTCTCCAATTCTATGAGAATAATAACTTCTATGATGTCCATCATGAATAACCAACCTTATTGATTGAGAATCATAAAAATTCCATAAAATTACAGGCGGAAGGTTATTGCTTCTCAATTTTCCATAATTATCCGCTGCCTCCACCATTCGTAATTTAGAAACTTGAAGACCATCTTGACTACTCCATAATAAAGCAGGTTCCACCTTTCTAAACGATGCAAGGACGTTTCTTGATTTTACATTCAATTGTTTACATGCAACTTTCTTTAGATCATTTGGTTTTGCACCATTAAACCAGTGAGTTCTTATTAAAAATGCAGAATATCCTTTAATATTGTCCACCTCTGAATTCGAAGATAAAAGTTTGAGAATATATGAAGGATCCTTTAGTGAAGAACTCATTTTATAATTCCTAATGGTTACTATATATTAACTAAATAAAAAACAATTGATGGAACTTATTTATTTTTTGATTATGAAAAAAAAATCAATTCATCCAATAATCAAGTCTACGTTGTGATCTTAAATAGGGAATAAGGTGGCTAGCTTTTAGCCAATAGTTTTGGGATAATTGAAATTTTTTAGGGATTAAATCCAATGCATCTTTTAATGATTCATGCACTACAACTTTTTTTCCTTTCCAACCTTGTTTCATTGTTTGACGAACACATTCCCTTATCACCCAAACACCTAGAGGAACAATATATCCTCCCCCAATTTCCCTAAACACAATAGCACTCGCTTTACGTTTTGAATTATAAAGAAATTCAATAATTTCTTTCCTTGCTGCATAATAAGCACCTGTTATGTTACCAGCATAAGATTTTCTTCCTTTTTCATATTCATAATCATTTACAACGACAGGAATATTGCCACTAAATGAATCGCCAGAATTTTCATCGCCGATATTATTTGGAAATAAATCTTGATTCCAAATTGAATTCGGGTGCCAATGCTCATTCATTTCAAATGCCCAAGGACCCGGAATAAGCAATATTATAAATTTATTATCTAAATATTCACCATAGAAGGTGTAGTATTTATCAATACTTGGATAATGGATAATTTCTTTTGCAATATTTTTACTGATAATTGTGTCAACAGCAGTAATTGCCCAACGAGTAGGAACCAATTTTCGCTTTTTTTTAACCCCTAATAACCCAGCAGACAATAATCGTTGCATTGAAGTCACAGATATATCATTTGATTTATAGAGATAGCCATATATAGCCTCTGAAGATTTTAAATCAATATCTGAAACAACTTTATCAACAGGTCTCAATACTTTAATATTATCAATAACAGTTATTTTCTCAGCTCTTCCAGATGGACCAGAAGGAGCACAATTATCATCATAGCGCATATTTATTCGTATTTTTGATAACTTTGTTTCAGTATCGACAGAATTTGCGGCTAAAGTTAATTCTTGAGTAGATTCAAGAAGATTTCTATTTGTATTATTTAATTTTGATAATAAATCATCAACATTATCTTGAAATTTTACCCCAATTGAAAAATTAGAACGAATTAAACCAGAACGAAATTTTACAATTTCTTCAATAGGTTTTCCAAACCATGTTTCAGGAGAATCTAAAAAACTTGTGTCTTTAATTGTCGAATATTCCCCTATTGGTAAAAGAGGCCCGATATTTACTTTTGGGTAGCCTACATGTCCAACAAAAACTGCAGGTGGTGAAGCCCCAAAAAAATCTTGCTTATTTTTAAATTTCCTTGCATCTATTGACAAAGTACTCTTTAAAATCGAATTTCGCATAAGAATTGGACAAGATTTTTTACCACATAACAATCTTGAACCTTTACATCGAATACATACATTTATTGATTGTAATTCTACCAAAATTCATAACCAACTAACAAACTATTCAATATGTTAAATAAAGAAATTAATTTTAATAAACAGTGGTTAATAAATTATTTAAAAAACAAAAAAAATATGTTTTTAATTTAATAGGAAACTTAAAAATGGATGATTTTTCATTTATAAACAATATTTTGCAATTAACATGTTGCAAATAAGAGTTTAATTATATATTAACATGATAAGACCCAATTATATCAAAATCTTTTAATATCTTATCTGATAAAAATTGAATTATCACATTCTTTTCCGACAAAAAACGAAAAAATATCTTTTCTTAAAGAATAGTGTTATTAATAAAACGGAGTTCAAATTAAATGAAAATAGTAACAATTAATGTTCCAAATCAATATTTAGATTGTTTAGAAACGATGGTTAATATGGGATTCTTTCCAAGTCGTTCTGAGGCAGTTCGACAAGCCTTAAAAAGATTTTTAATTAAAGAAGAAGCCATAAATAAAGGTTTACAACCAGAAGAATTTCAATCACTTAAAGAAATTCAATTAGATTCTATGGTACAATTCAAATAGTTGGAATATAACTAATAAGAACTACAATTTCTGATTCCTATACAATATT
>CAYPTZ010000442.1:0-3813 GCA_964413395.1 uncultured archaeon
AAATCTGGAATTAAAGGATTTACTGGGGAACCATGAGTCTGTCGTCTATCTTGTTCACTTTTGGAAAAAGTTCGTGCACCGCTATATTCTGCGGATATAATTCGTTCTTGAATAACCAAGCCACATTTAGAGCATACTTGTTCACTTTTTTCCAAATCAATTATTATTTCATGTGTATTTCCATCAATGCAATAATCTTCAGCACTTTTTACTTGATAGCCTTCTTCCGATATTAAGTTATGGAGAGAAATTGGGTTTATCGGAACAGTAATACGGGTGATTTTTGATTTTATAAAATCTGACTCAATAAAAGAAAAAATATCAAACTTTTTTTCATCTTTTTCTTTTTCAACATAAAAGGAGATACCTGATTGTTCTACCCAAAAATACTTCGAGGTATCTGAAGTGAGCCAATTTTCATGCCCATAAATTTTAAAAACATCTCCCATGCTGCTTCTATTTAAAATAATACCATCTTCAGTTTTTCCCTCAAAAGGATTTTCAAAACTTAGTGTAAATATTTTTGGATCTTCTTTTTGATTTTTTAAATAATAAAAACTTAATCCCTTATTTTGATATTTCATTTCAACAGAATAATCTCTATGTTCTATTATTTCATCTGGTTGACTATATAGGTCTAAAACCATCTGTTTAGTTAGTTTTTTTTCTCGAAATTCGCCTAATCCAAAGACTCGAAATATTTTTTTCATTTTTATTCCATCGAAAAATGTATTTAAAAAATTATAAGAATAATTTATACTCTTTACTAAATTGTGAAATTGTCCCTATATGATTTTAGTATGAAAATTTTGTAATAAATCTTTTTTACTGAGGATTTACTTGAACAATTTTTTTTTAATGTAATTCATCTAAAAATTTCTTAGCATGTTTATTGACAATTACAAGAAATTCTTTATCTGATATTCCAGTTCGTATTTTTTCAACTAGATTTTTAGTTTGAATAAATAATTTTCTTTTTTCATCTTTTGAAGAATCTATTTGGAGCTGTTTTATATCATTTACAATTAATTTAATGATATTTATAGGAATATCTATATCATTTAGCTTCAATTTGGTTTTAATTGCATTCAAAACTGCACCTGATCCGGATAGATGTCCCAAATATATCCTTCGTTTTTGACCTACCCATTTTGGATTGATTGGTTCATATGCAGCGGGATGACTCAACATAGCATTAATATGCAATCCACTTTCATGACTAAAAGCGTTATTCCCGACAATAGGTTTATGAACATGCAGTGGTAAAATAAATTTTTCTTCAACAATTCTTGATAATTCTGTTAGTTTTTCTAAATTTATTCCCGTTTTAATTCCCATTCCTTCCAAATTCACAACAACTTCTTCAAAAGCTGCATTTCCTGCTCTTTCACCATACCCGTTGACACATACATGAGGTATTGTGGCACCATGATAGACTGCTGCTAACGTATTGGCTACAGCTTGTCCAAAATCATTATGTGCATGAATTCCTAATTCGGTATTTTTAAAAGGCCAATTCAGTTCCTTTTTAATTTTTTCAATTAAGTAAATTGTTGTTTCTGGTTGAAGAACACCAACAGTATCACCCAATATCATACTTTTTGCTTGATTTTTAATAGATAAATTAGCAATTTTCATCAAATGGTTAGGATATGCTCGAGTACCATCTTCTGATACCCAATGATATTTAATTCCATGTTCCTTCGAATAATCAAAAGCATTCTGGATGATTTCAATTTGTTCAGAATGAGATATTTTTAAAATTTTCAATTGAAGATCGCTAATAGGCATAAAAAGGACTATTTCATTTAAATCACATTTAAGACATTCATTAATATCTGATTCTCTTGGTCTTGCTATTCCCAATATAGTTGCATGATTTAAACCAATGTTTTTTATTTCTTTCACTACTTGATATTGATAATAGGATATTGCAGGAAATCCTGCAGCAATTATTGAAGTCCCAATTTCATCTAATGCTTTTGCAATTTCTATTTTTTCTTTAATATTTAAAAAAACACCAGGAGTCTGTTCGCCATCTCTCAAAGTCTCATCCCATATCGATACTTTTTGAGGTAATTGACTAGGAAGTGCTCCAATCTGTTTATTATAATCAAAAAGTAATTCCTTCAATTCTTCTTTTGGGATTCGATATGGTGTTCGTTTTAAAGTCATTAATTTTAATTCTCCAATAACAATAAATTCATCAAATTTGTGATGAATATGGTAATTAGTTCAAATAAATATTTGTTTAATAACTAATTATAAGATTGATAAAATTATTTTTAGTAGAAATATTATTCTAAGTTGAGATTCAATGCTAATTCAATATATTATAGGTCCAGCTGGAGCGGGTAAATCAACTATTACTCAAGCTTTGATTAATTATCTTCAAAATTATAATAAGGAAATTTCAGTTATTTCTCTTAATCTCGATCCTGGTGTTCTGAAATTACCATATTCTCCTGATATTGATATACGAGAATATATTACAACAAATGAAGTAATGGAAGAAACTGGTCTTGGGCCTAATGGTGCAATGATTGAAGCTACAGATCGTATGGTTAATTATGTTGAAGATTTAAAGTATGAAATAAATCAATATAATGATCCCGAAATAATTCTTGTAGATACTCCTGGTCAGATGGAATTATTTTCCTTTAGAAATTCTGGTCCAATGATTGCAAATGCTTTAGGTTTTGGGGAGATAACTCGAGGTATATTATTTTGTTATGATAGTACTCTTTGTCAAAAGCCAAATGGATTTTTATCAACAGTATTACTTGCTGCATCAGTGCAATATCGTTTTTCGAATTTAAGTCAAATCAATATCTTAACAAAAAAAGATTTAATTCCCCAAGAGAAATTAGATATGATAATAGATTGGTCTGAAGATGAATTTGCATTATCAAGTGCGGTAGAAAGTTACGAACGCGGAATGTTAAAAGAATTTTCTATGTCATTAAGTCATGTTTTTCAAGAATTTGGTGCAATATCATCCATAATTCCCGTGTCTGCAAGATATAATGAAGGCATTGATGATTTGTGGGGTGCAATTCAGCGCTCACAAAATGATGATACTAGTCCTTATTATTAAAATATCATTAAATATTTTTTTTTGACACATTTAGTAATATATATTCAATTTTGAGAAAAATTTTTTAATCTGATTTTTATCAAATAGATTAGTACAAAATTTCTATGTTGTTGTACATTTTTCTATTGGACCAAAGGATATTAAGTGATTTAGTAAATGGTAAAAGGTGAAATTAGTAATGGGCACAGAAAATAGAGATTCAGGAAAAAACTATGATGATCATAACGTCTATATTGGCAAAAAACCTACAATGAGTTATGTAATGGCAGCGATGGTGATTTTAAATAAAGGAGTTGAATGTACGATTAAAGCAAGAGGCCGTTCAATATCTCATGCTGTTGATGTTGCAGAAATTTTACTTAATAAATTCTATCCTAGTGCATTCTATCGAGACATACGAATAAATACTGAACATCTAGAGAACGATCAAGGAAAAGTAAGTAATGTATCATCAATGGAAATCGTATTAGGGGCAAAAAAACCTTAAAAAGTGAATGAATTCATAAGAAAAAAAATTATTTTTTTTTTTAATTTTATAAATCATTATAACTATTTTTGTCGTGCATAAATTTCTATAAAATCTAAAAATCCAATAAACTATCTCGCAGTTTTTCATTAAGTACTATAATATCTAATTATAGATTATTAAGAAATAGCAGAAAAATTCTAATAAAAAAAAAGTGAAAAATCATGATCCTAAAACATTTGCCATATTA
>CAYPTZ010000443.1:0-3784 GCA_964413395.1 uncultured archaeon
AAAGGTGCGTTGTACCTGGATTGATTTTTCATTTTAATTCATTATTATCGCTGTCAATTAACTGAATTCCATAGGATGTATTAGCAATAACAAGATTTTTAATAATAAAATTCGTACAATTTTCTAATACTAATTGTCCAATATTATCGATATTTCCATCTAAAACGACATCATTTTGATCTTTATAATACTTGAAATATTTTCCATTGATTAAATTGGATTCATCAATAGAAAATTCCGTTGAAAAAGCTAATTTTATTCCAGAAAAATTCAAAATATTAGATCTTAAAGTAATGTTTATTGAGCCTGCTACGAATATCCCATATTTAGAAGTGTTTGTGATGGTATTATGATATAAAGTGATATTAGTACTTTGCATTAAGTATATTCCCGTTTTTACATTGGAAATCTCAAGATTTTGAAAAGTAGAAAAACTACAATTGATTAATATTAATTGCCCTAAATTCTCACCATCTATATTTAATCCTATAACATCTTCATAATAATGAATTGGTCTACCATTTAAAGTATTACTATGATCTAAATCAAGATTATCGGCAATAACTAAATATAATCCTCCAAATGTAAATGTATTTCCTTTTAGCGTTGAATTTACTAATTTAAATATAAAAATATCGTCATTATTATTGTTTATGAATGTATTATTGGATATTATCATATTATCAACTGAATATAAAAGGCTAAAAATTCCACAATCTCCATTTTCAGATATGATATTATTTATAATAGTGTGATTACTGCTCCAAAGTGCTATTCCCATTTCAATATTTTTCGATATGATGTTATTATCTATTGATACATTATCCGCATTCAAAGAAATACCATTTAAATTACCGGAGATCTTATTTCCTGTAATGTTATTAAAAAGAGGGCTTTGAATATTTATGCCATCCCCATTATCATTTATGGAATTCCACAGTATTGAACTATTTTTTGAATTACTTGCTGAAGCTATTCCATAATTTTCATTATTGGTTAAATTATTGTGTGAAGCAATTGTATTTGAAGAGTTATATATGAGAATTCCCCGTGTATTTGCATTTATATTGTTACTTGAAATAGTATTTGAATTTGATGAACTAAGGTGAATTCCATATAATCCATTATCGAAAATGGAACAATTATCAATGGTAATATTAGAGCTATTCGTTATAGTGATCCCTGCCGATCCAATATTCTGGCTGGAATTAGTGATCGAGCAATTTTGAATGATAACATGGACATCAGAATTGATAATTTCTATTCCTGAACCATTTCCTTGCACATTAATTACTAAATCTTTAATTATATACGGAGATATTTCCGATCCCGAACCTTGACTTACAAATACATTATCGTCCCAATCATTATTTGCATCGGAACCATTGATAAAAACAGTATTCACAACTGTACTAGCAGCAGTAGGAGGATTTAATATCACTTCATTTCGATTAATATTTTTTATATTTGAGCTATTTGCATTAAAAAATATTTGAGTTGAAAAGGCAATAATAAACCCTCCCAGCAAAATCAAGGGCATGATTCTATTTTGTTTTTTGTTGTGTATGTTTTTTTTTTGAGTTTTCATACTATTTTTAAAAAATCATTTGTTATTCTTAATATTCATTGGGAACGATTTTGGACATACATAATGATTTTTGTTTTTCTATAAGGTGTTTAATTAAGAAAAGGGAAAATTTCTGTTAAATTTTGGAAAAAATAAAAAACATGAGAATCTTGATCTATTGGAAAATAAATATCTACAAAATAAAGGAATATTTCATGGTATATACGAGAGTAGAAAAAATTTTTTTTTTGGATTACTAAAAAATATGAGATTTTGATAATTTTTTAGTCTAAATCTTGCCTTAATTTTATTCATCTTTCAAAATTTTTTGGAGATTATCAAAATTTAGCCATTTTTCAGCATAATCTGGATTTAAATCCAAAGCTCGTTGAAATGCCTGCTTAGCTTTAGATAATTCCTTTGTTTTTAAGAAAATCAATCCCAGATTGTGCCATGCTTCATATTCATCAATTTTTTTCTTCATAGTGTTTTTTTTCTTCATAACTTTTTTCATCTTATTCAATTGTTTTTTTTTTTCCTAGATAGTATTTTTATTAAAATTTATTTAATAATTTTGCATTTTCAGATATTATTATATTTGATTGGTAATGATTTTCAACATACAAAAATGTTGTATTATTTTTTGTTTATGTTTCAGGAAAAATTGATTAAGTAAAAAAAAAAAGTAAAGTCTTCTAAAATAACTGATATATTATCTATGGAATATAATCACAATTTTTACACACATAAGCATCTGAAAATTAATTTATAATTATTTTATATTAGAAATTGTATATTAAAAGGGATAAAATTCTAAATGAAGCCTAAATATATGATAATTGAGATTAACAATGAAAAAAAAGCATTTTGAAGATAAAGGCATACCACTTTTTCAAATTCAAAATAATTATCCTACTTCTAAAGCTATTCAATTACACCCAGATTTAATCCCATATTTAAAAACAATAAATCCTCCAAGAATCAATAAAGAAAGTCGTGAAGCGTTATTGCTTTATAATTACTATATTGCTCAAGATCTCTATGATTTAAATATAACATTTGAAAAAAATAATGCGATAATTCCTACTCCTCTCTTAAGATATAATTTTTTACAACAGGTAATAACTAAAAACTCAACTATTTTGGAGATTGGAACTGGTGCTAGTGCAATAATTGCACTGCTTGCAGCTTCTCAATTCAATGCTCAAGTCTATGCAACAGAGATTGATGAAGAATATATAATACTTGCAAAAGAAAATATTGCACAAAATAAACTGTCTGAAAAAATTTCAGTAATCAATTCCAAAGGAAAAATTATTGATGGTATTTTTCAATCCGATTTTTCTGTAGATTTTATAATATCTAATCCGCCTTATTATGATAAAATTCTTTCTCCAAAATTTCTTTGGGGAGGAAAAAGTCATGAATTGATTAGTGAAGGAAAGAGCGGAGAAAAATTTATCATTCAATTAATCAAAGAAGGTTGGAAGTATCTAAATGTTCCTGGGATTTTATCTTTTATTATTCCTAAAACTCGACATGATACATTAGTTGCAATTGAACAATTTTTAAATGAAAATGAGTTTGAATATGACATCATTGGGTTACTTGCCGGAAATAGAACCCGATATGTTTTCAAGATATATAAAAAATATATGAAGGATGAATTGATTTCATCTGAAATGATATAATATCATTTATCATATTTTGAAAATCGTAATGATAATTTTTCAATTTCATATTGAATTTCTTGCCTAATTTTGGGAGGAAATAATAAAAGAAGTTCTTTTTCCCAATCCAATCTATTTAAATTTTTAAGAAGGAATATTTCTCTTGGAACACTTTTAATGGGATTTTGTTGAAGTTCTAAAGTAACTAAATCTTTTAAAAATATTATATCTTGAGGAATATATTCAATCATATTATTTTTTAAATCTAATACATTCAAATTTGCTAAATTTGTTATCGAACTTTGAATATCAACTATTTCATTATTATTAATATATATTTCAGATAAATTTTTCATATTGAAAATTTCTTCAGGAATTTTATTAAATTTGTTTCTATTCAAATTTATTGAAAATAAATTGGTCAAATTTGATAAATTCTTAGGTAATTTATTTAATAAATTATCTTCCAAGGTAAAATATGTTAAATTCTTTAATTTTGAAATATTTTCTGGGAGATATTTAATAAAGCATGAATCTATATTTAAAG
>CAYPTZ010000444.1:0-3783 GCA_964413395.1 uncultured archaeon
TAGTGTCCCAATATTAATAACTAGAGCATTGGCAATACTAACGATGTCATTCATTTCAGCTTTAGCATGAGCCATAACAGGAGAAGCTCCAATAGCTAATATACTATTAGCTGTTGTGTTCATCACAACATAATTTGTAATATTATGAATTAAAGGACTTCTATTCCGAATTTTTAAAATATCTGACCAAACTGTGTCAGCAGATATTTCAGCGAGTTTTTCTGAAGATATTTTTGTTGATATTGTCATATTTGATACGCCTTAATACTATTTTGAATTAAATCAAGTGAAGAATTGAGTTCAGTCATGATTTTAATATTATCACCTGAGTGAATCGATTTTAAAAAAAATGGATAGCAAAGAAATGGTAAAGGAAAATAATGTGTTATTATATCCAGAATTTTGTCCTTTCGTTTCTGAATTTTATCATTTTGAGAATATTCATCGTTTATATTTTCATTATATCCAAAATCATCAAGAATCAATAGTTGTTCAAATTCATATTGAGATAAACAAGCCTTAATTTGATTCCAAAATAGCATGGATTGTTTAAGACACCCTAAATTAGCAGAATTTGCAATAATAATCGAATTATCGCTGGAAACTGATTTATGAGTTAAATAACTTGATAAGTTCTTATCCAAAGCTATGTTATTGAGCCCAAATATGTCCAATTGGCTAGAGATATGTTGAGTCATTTCAATATAATGATCTGTGACAATTAAGATCATAATTAATGGATTTTTTTGCCATGATCTCAAAATCGGAAACCATTCATTTTCAATATTGGAGTTTTGTAAGTATAATTCTGTAAAACTTTGACATGCTTGGATTATTTTTTTTTCATCTCTAAATTTCAATTCTATTAGTTTTTTCGATAATAGCATATTATAACCAATAGATGTGGTTGCTCCTTCATCCCAAGTCGAGGAAATCAGGTCTTTCCAAAAAAAATTGATATTTTTAACACCAAGGTCCCATAAACCTGAAGTTTTGAAAGCATCAATTAAATATTTGTCTGTTCCAAATAGGCATGTGCTTAAACTTAAAGTTCCAGAATAATCGATTATTATTAACAAATTTTTTTCTATCTTAGGCACCATTTTATTTATTCCTATTTTATATCCATTTTTCAAGAATTTATTTAAATAGAACCATTTTACCATGTCTTAATTATTTTGATTTTTGCTTTAAAGCACACCATTCGCCACACATTGAACAGGGAGATTCATCTCCTTCCAGATCAGAATCTTGAATATCTTTTTCTAAATATTGATCAAAAGTCGCTTTACAAATAGCTTGTTCACGTTGTGTCGCCCAATCAAATCGTTTTCGGGCCAAAGAAATATCTAAATTTCTTTTGATGGCACTTGGATGATTATGAGCTAGATCAGCTGCCCCGGCAGCAATTTTTGATGCAATAACACCCTTATGAACATCATCTAAAGTAGGTAAACGTAAATGTTCCGCAGGAGTTACATAACACAAAAAATCTGCACCATACATTCCTGCTAATGCCCCCCCGATTGCAGCAGTGATGTGATCATATCCAGGAGCATAATCAATTACCAATGGGCCCAATACATAAAATGGAGCCCCAGAACATATTTTTTTCTCAAGTTGAATATTTTCTTTGATGAGATTTAAAGGAACATGTCCAGGACCTTCAACCATCACTTGAACATTTACATCGCGACATCGCTTCACCAATTCTCCAATTACTTCTAATTCCCCAAATTGAGCTGCATCGTTAGCATCAGCAGTAGCACCAGGGCGTAAACCATCTCCTAATGAGAGAGTTACATCATATTTGGAGGCGATTGCAAGTATTTTATCAAAATATTCATAAAGAAAATTTTCCTTCTGGTGATGTCGCATCCATTTTACTAAAATGGAACCTCCACGGCTAACAATTCCCATAGTCCGATTATCTAATAAAGGAATATGTTTTTGTAATAATCCCGCATGAATAGTCATAAAATCGACACCATCTTGTGCTTGAAGTTCCATTATTTGAATAAAATCATTAATATTCAGTCGATTAAGATGAGAAATATTGAAATTATTCAAAGATTCATAAATTGGTACTGTTCCTAATACAATATCACCACGATTTAGAAGTTGTTTTCGAAATTCTCTGGAATTGCCTGCGATAGACAAATCCATAATAGTATCCGCTCCAGTATCTTTAGCCACTAAAAATTTCTTGAATTCAATCTCGAAATCACAATTTTTTGGTGATGTCCCAATATTTGCATTAATTTTTACTTGGCAATTTTTCCCAATAGCAAGCGGATTTTTTAATTCATGCTGGTTATTTTTAGGAATAACAGCATATCCATTTAAAATGTTTTCAATTAGAAGGTTCTCCGAAATCTGCTCATAATTAGCTATTTTTGAAATAAAGCCTGGGATTTTTCCTTCTTTTAGCTTATCTATTACTGTAGTCATGATGATTCTCTTCCTATGAAATGTTACAAGCACGTAAAAAACAGTATCCTTATATGAGAAGATATAGATGTGTTTCCTTACGCTGGTATTATCCAGAACAAGTTCAAGGGTATAATCTCAGCTCAGATATATTGATTCTAAGCACCCCTAACACTTATGTGACAATAATTAAGTTAAAATATGCAGAGAAGTATATTAATTTATTTATTAGAAATTTGCTTTCAACTAGAAATTGTATTATGTTTAATGTTTAATATCGCGATAAAAAAAAAAAAAAAGGTTCAAATTGGAATTATTCAATTGTTCTTTTTCAAATAATTAATTCGAAATTATTAAACATTCCAACATTCTACCTACCAAATAAATAATACTCGAATTCTTACGATTCTACCTCCACCCATGATTCATAAGCGCCATTCAAATTATAGAACACTGATTCTTCATCTTGCACCCGAGGAACCTCCCCACTATCTTCCATATAATCTACCACATGACCAATATTTACTACTGTTAATCAAGCCTTACAGCAAAATTGACAATCTGACCCTACAGGGATGATTTCATCAAAAATAACTAGGTTAAGTTCAATAGTCATACCATCATCAACTATATAAATAATATCAGTATATCCCCATGGAAAGAACGTTCACCGGTTCGAACTTCACTATTACATGCAAATCTATTGTCATAAAATTAAAATTAAAATTTTTTTCTTTTTGAAAACAATTTTAAAAATGGAATTCTTATCATTTTGTTGCCACACAGTCTTTTACGCAAAAATTTTTCTTATTTTTTGTATCAAATAGTTGAGTTTTTGATATAGTGTTGATAAATATATCAGTTATAACAAATAGCCTACTTTTTGAAATTAAGAAAATTAGGTAAAAAATTTAATTTTGATTTTCAAATATAAAATCTTCTATTAAATCTAAAATATTGTTCCAATCATCTAGATTGATATTTCCTCGTTTTTCAATGAATCTAATATAACTAATACTCTTAAGTTGAAAAACCATTGCTATACTTGGTGATTCTAAACCATTTTCAGAAGTATTCATAACTAATGTAGTATATGGAAATCTAGATGCATGCATCTTTCCTGTCATAGGAACAATAGTTGCCAATTGAACTGGTTGTAAAGATTTAATGACCAGACAAGGTCGATTTTCTCCTTGTTCATGTCCAATAATTTCTCTGTTTGGAAGTCCTAATCGAACTTGCCATATTTCTCCTTCATTAATAGTCATTTGTTTATTTCATCTAATCATCAACAGAATTCCATAAATTTATCTCATTTTTTATATCTTCAGTTAAATACTGCCCTTTATATTC
>CAYPTZ010000445.1:0-3778 GCA_964413395.1 uncultured archaeon
CTGAATGTAGATTTTTTGAAAGTTGCAGATATTGCTTGTGGAACTGGAAGGTTTTTATTTGAGTTTTATTATCAAGAAGAAAAATTTAAGTTTAAAAAAAACTACAAAAATATCCATTATTATGGATATGATATTGATGATAAAGCAATTTCATTAGCGAAAATATCTAATAATCCAAATTTTACGTGGAAATCATCAGATTCATTATTTGATCCAGAACTAAATAAAACGAATCAATTTCATCTCATTGTTGGAAATCCTCCATATATTGAATCTAGATCTATAGAAGATAATTATTGGAATGAATTGAAACAAAAATATAAAAATGCGTATAAAAAGTTTGATTTATCTATAATTTTCATTGAAAAAATTATCAATCTATTAAAACCTAATGGGATTGCCGGTCTAATTATTACAAATAAGTGGATGTCTTCAGAATATGGAAAAAAAATTCGTAAATATTTACTCACTAGAACAAAAATATTATTCATTATTGATGTATCCCAATTTCCTTCTTTCCAAAAAATTTCAACTTACCCAGTTATAATTATATTTCAAAAATTAGCAATAAAAGAAAATATTGCCAATCACCAAATTTATATTGCTAATCTTCAAAATCATAATGAATTTAATAAATTAGTTCAATGGGAAAAAATTTCACTTAACTATTTTTCTCAAATCTCCCAAAAATATTTTATTGATCTCCCAGATTCTATTATCTCTACCCAAATAAATAATACATCTTCAAAAATATTTGATAAAGTATTAAATCTTAAAAAAACAGAAAAAGTTTTCTTTTTTGGTGATAAAGACTCTCCTTACGAGCTTAGAAAAGGAATTCATACAGGAAATATTAGAGATAAAATATTTCTTTCAAAATTTTCCAAAAAAAACACCCATATTAAAAAAGCAGTCACAAGTAGAAATAAAATTGAAAAATATTTAATATCTTGGAATAATTTATGGATCAATTATAATCCTGCTATAATTGATAGAAATAAAGGAGAATATGCTTCTTTTAGAGAAAATTGGATATTTGAAACCAATCCAAAAATATTAATTAAATTATTTGGAACTGAAATTCAAGCAGCTTTAGACAATTGTAGATTTTATGCAAATAATTCACTTATTTTATTATTTAGAAAAAGAACATTTTATCTTCAAGAAAATTACATGAAAAATTTTTTATCTGAATCAGAAGATATGTATTACCTTTTAGGAGTTCTAAATTCAAAATTTATTTCTGATTACTATAAATTTTTTTATAGTAATACCCATGTAAGGGGAAATTATATGCAATTTTATATTAAAGATTTAAGAAATATACCAATTATAAAACCCAATAAAAAGAATATCAAAATTATTCGTTCTATTTCTAAATTAGCATGTGAAATTCAAGAAACAGCAACCTTAGAGAAGAAAATACCTCAAAATATTGAGATGAAAATAAATGATTTAGTTGAAAAGTTATTTGATTTTGTTTAAATATAAATGGTTTACTTTTATTCTTTTACTGGTAGAAGTTGAATATTGTTATGTTGTTCTATATTTTTAATTAAATTCTTTATAAATGGGCTTGTTTTAATACCAATATCTAAAGATTTGACCAATTTTATTGCTTCTACTTGATAATTCAAAGATAAATATGCAACTAGTAAATTATGATATAGTCTAGAATAATTTGATTGACTGGAATTATATTTCAATGCTTCTTTGTAGGCTTTAATTGCGCCAATATTGTTTTCACGAATTGCCAGACAATTGCCCAATATAAACCAAGGAAGAAATAAATTTCTATTTATTTGAATTATTTCTTCTGCTTCATTTTTGACATTTAATATTTTTTCATAATCATTTTTTTGAATTGTAAAATATAATGCCTCTAAATTTGACAATCTATCAACAAATTGCTTATAATTAATTAATTCAATCCGTAATTTTGGTGAAATTTTAGTATTAATTACAGTTAATAAACTTTTAAAGAAAATTTTTTTATTATGATTTAAAATTTTAGGATTTTCATAAATTTCTTTTGATAATGAAGATAAATCTATAAGTATTTTATATGGATCAGCCTTGAAATAATCAATTATTGATATTAAAATTTGTTTTAAAGGTTTTGTTAGTGCTTCTGTTGATATTTGTTCTTTTTCAATAAGAAAAAGCAATAATTTTTGAAAATTTTCAAATAATTGTAAAAAAAATAGGTTGAATTTACCATTAAATATAATAATTTTATCTTTTTGTAAAAGAAATGAATTCATTATAATGAAATCTTCACGATTCATTATTGATTTATAATTATTTTCTAATTCTCCAAGTGAATTATTCATTTTTATTAGCATATTCAATCGAATATTTAAATGCTCAACCTCATCAAGGTTAATAATTGGGATCGAAATTAGTGCTTCAGATATATAGGTAAATAATTCAATAGTTAAAAAAAGAAAATTTTCATTACAATTATCAAAAATTTCACCAAATTCAATATTTGTACCTGATTCGATAATGAAATTAATTGAATTTTTAAAATTTTTTCCGAATAATGATATTAATTCAATAAATTCTTCATGAATAATTCTTGAATACAGATATTCTTTTTGTATTATTCTAAAAATTTGGCACACAGTCTTAAATTCATTTAAATTATGAAAAGGTAATTGAATTATTTTTTTAAATTCATTAATAAGTAGTTCAAATTTTTCTTCAAATACAGATGGAGCAATTTCAATATATTTTTGTTGCATTTTTTCCAGATTATATTGTTCACATGACCAAGTAAAGTCTTTAATTGAAAGCATTATATACATGTCGTCTATTTCTGTTTCTAACTCGGCGAATTTAACCCATGTTATAATTAAAATTTTATGGATATCAAAATTATATTCAGGCAATTGACCAGAAATATACCAATCCTTGAGAAATATGGCGATTTCTTTCTTTAATGGGAGTAAAAAATTTGGATTGAAATTTGTATTTTCTTCTTTTTCATTTAAATCAATCCAGTTCTTAATTTTTATAACTATTTTGGAATATTTGGCAAACAAAATTTCATCATAATTGAACAATAAACCACTTTTATTGAACAGATTTATATAATCGACACAAAATCCTAAGGATAAATCATAATTATTATAAATTTTAGTTAAAAATTCAAATAATTGAAGTCCTATTATTGGTAATTGTTTATGGAAGACTATCAAAGGACCTTTTTCTGAAATATTCCTTATAATTTTGAAGTAAATTCTTTTAGATAAAAATCTATCATCAATCGTTTTTATAATTGTTAAATATGTAATCATGTTATCATTTAAAAAAGTGATAAAATCAAGATCCAAAGATAATATTATAAAATTTGCTTCAATATTTGATTTAGTTAGATTTTTATCTTCATCGGATAAAATATTCGTATATATTTGAATGGAATTGATGAATTTTTTTAAATATGTGATGAATTCTAAATTTGATATCCTAATTTTAAGACCTTTTTTTTTTAAATAATAAATTTCCATCATAATTTTCATCATCAGTGAAAGAAGATGAAATGATTTGAAATAGGGATGGGTAGATAAATAATTTGTCAAATAATTGATTATTTTATCAGATTGATCCATGTTCAACATATCGATAACATTATTGGATAAAGCTATTAATTGTGGCTTTTCTAAAAGTTTCATAGCTTCATCTGAAATTTCCCAATGAGTAAATAAAAAATTTACTGTCTTAAGGATAATCTCACTTTTTGCATAATAAGTATCAAATAGGTAAGTAATTGTGT
>CAYPTZ010000446.1:0-3759 GCA_964413395.1 uncultured archaeon
AATTTTACATTTCCATGTAATTAGTTTTCTGCTCTGGTGAGTAAAAAATCATCCAAAGGAATCAGTTATCCTCTAGGAGATGAGAATAGGAGATCAAACCTAGTGCATCAGGAAGGGGGAGGTAGGTATAGGGAATTATTGGAGAAATTCTCCCTTGGATAAAATACTTATTGGAAGGATGGATTATTGCAGGATAATGTGATCATTATCGAGGGGAATTGAATGGCGGTTAGAAAGCTTGCGAAGAAGCGTATGATCTTCGGGAAGAAGCGATTCTAAATATTGCCGATGGGCAAAGGTGGCATGGATCATGATGTGAACCATCTCCCCAGGAGTTAAGGCATCTACATTCGTTTTGAGTTTTTCAATAAGGGCATCGACTTTTTTTATATCACGCAAGCGATAAAATTCATTAATGCGTTGCTGTCCGAGAATTTGTTTACCTGGCACATCACTCTGCAATGAGAGTAATCGCGGCATTATTTGCTTCATTTCAATAGAATCAGCTGGAAAGGGAGGGGTATTTTGCCAATAAAAATCTTCTAATTGTGAGAGGGAATAAAAGGAGGTGGGAAGTTTACTCAGTTTAGTCTGATGGAATGATAAATGGGTTAGATGAGGCATTTCAGAGAAAAAATCATCCGGGAGAGAGGATAGATTGTGTCCCACAATACCAAGACGAATTAAATGGTGGAGATTGTTAAAAGTGGGTGGAATAGTAGTAATTTGATTATTGTCTAAAAAAAAATCAACCAAAGAAGGAAATATTTTTGGAATTTTAGATAATAATCTAAGAAATTCTTCCTCTAAAACGTTAATATCTCCAATTATTTGTATTTTGACTATTGTATTTGTAGTATCTGTTGCATATTTCCATTGAGAAATCCCAGAATTTAATGGTTTAGATATATCAAAGCAATCAAAAATATTCCTTAGAATTTCTCTTTGAGATAAAGATAAGTCTTGCTTATCGATGAATTTCATTTTTCCTCCTAAATATACATGATAATCCATTGTGATTAATTCCTACCTATATTATATTAAAAAAGCACTCCCTTATTAAGATTGGTGATAGAATGGTGGTTTAATTCATTTGATATTCTTTTGTCATAAGGTCCAACAAATGTTGGATTTGTAGGTTCATCCTAGAGTCTATATCGGCGGAATGGTCAAAATTATACCACCATTTTTGCATTGCTGAAGTGATTCCAATAAATTGATTTTGTTTATTTTTATCAATTTGAATTCCAAAGGCTTCTTGAATGCTGAATGCATCTTTATCACTTATAAAATCTTGAAATTCTTCCATTGATAGATGCTTTAGGATGTACTCAAATGATTTTTGTGGGTTCAATTTCAATACTTTAAGAAGTATATCAAAATCAGATACACTGAGGAGCGGTGCAATTTTTCCAATATATGAAGTTGTTTCATAAAACTTATCAACTATATGAGATGGATACTTTAAATATATGGGGGTATAACCTTTATAATTTGGATTCTGTTGGGAATCTGGACCGAGTACAATAAATTTACACCCCAGATTTTTATCAAGGCCATAAATTCCTTTTGTTGGGTCATTTAGGACATACTTCCCAGAGCCTAATGCTTCTATGAAGATACTTCTACCTTGATCATTTGGAAGTGGTAGACCAATATCGAGATACATTCCTGAGATTTTTCCATCGGCATGTTTAAATTTAATATGGACATTGATACCATCTTTATTGATATTGGAATGTCTAAGTTTGTCAAAGATATTAGGGGGGATGAGTTGTTTGAAATAACCGCTATCGATTAATTTTAAGATGTTAAGCTTTTCAAAAGTACTACGGGTCGAAATTGTCATTGTTAGGCCATCAAGTTTGATATCAAAGGTTTTTGATTTCAATGAGATGAGATCATGAGTTAGGGAGTGGAGAAATTCATTTAGGGGGGTATAATGCATATCTGCTGAAGAGATGCGATTACCAGGTCCATAAAAATCATAGGCTTTGGCTAAATATCGATTAAAGGCTGCAGTATCTCCTGCAAACATTGTATTAATAAAATAGTTAATCACAGTTTCAAACCATAATATTTCATTACGACCTAATACGGAACGATCAGAGGTATCAATTAAAGAATATAGATCCCTCATTCTATTGGAATATAGCAATTGGTTAACGTCTTGACTAAATCCAAATAAATCGAAATTGTGCTGTGTTTGAGTTATGTGATTCATGAATTGAGCTATTTGAGTGGTTTTATGTTCAAACTGTAAATTATTTCTTATTGTTATTGCATAATTATCAAAAGGTATTCCAATTTTAAAGAAAGGGACCAGTGAATCAATAGTGTTTCGTATTTTGTGAAGATAAGTTGTTTGTTTATCAGTTAAAGTGAATAAATTTAAAAATGATTTTCTAAATTCTCCTTTTACAAAATTTGAATCTTGTAAAAACCAATGGTCAATAATGCTTTTCTGTTCAGGTGTTAGATTTTCTCGATGTACACTTTCCTCCCATATTGATGGCCATTCATCAAGTATTATTTCCCAATTATGTTTTGGGTTTCCTGTTGAAAGCGAATCATCAAATAACCATTGTAATAATGTTTTTCCATTTTCACCTTCTACGGGAGAGTTTAAAATTTCTTGATTAAAAATATTTTCAATTATTTCATAACTAATTATGTCGCCATTTTCATTATGTATTGGATTATCTAATTTTGCCGCAATAAGAGTTTTTAATGCCCTAAGTCCACGAATCAATTTTGTCCACATACGGTTGGTTTTTCTAACTAATGGTGAGATAAATTCGTCTAAAATAGTTACAAGGCGAGTCTGGGGAAGTATATTAGAAGAACCGTAATTCGTGTTTAAGATTGTGCTAGAAATCATTAAATATTGTAAAGCATGCCCATAAAAATCCATGCGGTTTAGTAATGCTTGTCGATTGTCAGGTAAACCTATTATCTCAGAATAAGATATGCCAGAAGATTGTAATTCAAAGTATTTTTCAATATTTATCGTATCATATTTGTTAAGATGTAAATATGTTTCACTTTTTTCAGGATTGAGATATTTATTAAGAAATTCCATTTTTATTACAAGATCAAATGGTAATTGGACGTCAGTCATTCCTTGGGATCGATATTCTTCATAAGCATTTAAAGCATCTACCTCTGATACGCGATGAGTTTTAGAATATATATCGATAAAACTATCTTTAATTATAGATTTAGTATTCGCAGAGCGATAATATCTTCCATTAAAGGTTACGTAAGGATTCTGATTGCTAAAATCAAGTAAAAGATCAGACATAATATCTGTTTCCAAATGTCCCAACTGATTTTTAACTAAGTTTTCAGTATTTAGCAGATCATTTACTTGGGTTTGATAGTGATCTCGATTTACTTGACTTTTTATATAACTATCAGGATAATTAGGAGCTTTTATTGGATCAAGAAATTCAATGACATCAAATTCTTGCAAATTTTGGGCAATATCTCGAAGACCCTGTCCTAAACCAACAGCATCTTTAATGTTGTAGGATTCTCCAATTTGTGTCCCATGTATCAAATTGACTACTGTTCCATCATTGGAGAGATAATATTCTTCCCCAGATTGCCGATTGAGCAAATGATATTTCGTATATTTACCGAGTTTTTCATCGACTTCTCCAATGATATTCAAGAACGGATCATTAAGCAGGTCGATCATATCATTGGACCCATGTAAAATGGAATGTAATTGCTTAAGTTTGAAAATGGTATTGA
>CAYPTZ010000447.1:0-3751 GCA_964413395.1 uncultured archaeon
CTCCAATAATGATGCTTTAAATTTTGAATTAGTTCATCAGCTTTAGATGAAACATTAATTAATTCTCCAATAATTTTAATACTGTTAATAATATCCAGTATTTTATTTCCAGGTTCTATAACTACAATGGCTAAATTTAAATTTTCTAATGTAGATACACTATCTTGATCCCATGTAGCAGCTATGATCAAATCTGGTTCTAATGCAGTGATATTTTCAAGATCAGGTGTTGAAAATCCCCCAATACTAGTAATATTTTGAGCCTCTTCAGGATAATTACAATAATCAGTAACTCCTACTAATTTATTTTCTGCTTCTAAAGCAAATATTATTTCGGTTATTGAAGGAGCCATTGAAATAATTCGAATAGGATTATCTGGAACTAAAACATTTCTACCATGAGTATCAGTAAAATTAGATTTGCCTGATGGGACTATATAGTTAAAATATATTAGAGAAATTCCGCCAAATCCGATTAAAATTCCAGAAATCATCAAAATTATATTAATATTTTTATTGTTTTTAGCCATATTTTACAATTCCAATTGAAAATTTATGAAAATTTATTGTTGAATAGGATAAGTTTCCTATCTTAATAAATTATAGGATAAGTTTCCTATAAAAAGAATGATATGTTAAAATAATTATGGAATTTTTTAGTAAATACATATTATCAAATCATAAAGAAATTGCAGTAAATTTTCTTAATTCATTTAAAAATAAAAAATCTTTAGCTTTATTTGTGATAGGCAATACAGAAACCGCCAAAATAAAAGGTATTTCCGCAGCAGGAGAAAATCCAAATATAACTGACTATACACCCGCAGCAGATATGGAATATTTGCAATTTGGAAAGTGTATTTGTATAGATGGGGTCCCAATAACACCTGATGGCATCCCCACTCCAGCGATCATAACAAAAGCCGCATTATCCTTGTCCCATATCCCCTATTTTGTTGTAAATTCAGGAACTAATGTTCAGCCTCAATTACCTTTCATTCATCTTGGTGATTATGGTGGTAAAAATATTTCAAAAGAAATTGCAGTTGGCAATGCCGAACAAATTTATGAAAAAGCTAAAATATTTGGAAAAATGATCTCAACTACGACAGACAATTTAATTATAGGTGAAAGCATTGCAGGCGGAACTACAACAGCGTTAAGTGTTCTATTATCGTTAGGTTACGATGCTTATGGGAAAGTTAGCAGTAGTTTAAAAAAAAATCCTTTAGAACTGAAAAAAGAAATAATTGAAGAAGGATTTTCATCAAAAAAAATTCAAAAAGGTAACTTTAAGGAAAATCCAATTGGTGCTATAAAAAATATGGGTGATCCAATTCAAGCTGCAATATTAGGAATATGTGTGGGCGTAAATAGTAAAATTCCAATCCTATTAGCTGGAGGAACTCAAATGGTAGCAATTACTGCTTTAATAAAAGCTAAAAATCCTGCATTACTTGAAAAAATAGCGATAGGGACAACTAAATGGATTTTTGAAGATAAAACCTCTGATATCTGTGGATTGATGAATGAAATCGATTCCAATTTCCCCATTATTGCAATTAATTTTGATTTCTCAAAAATGGAACACATTGGATTACAAGCTTATGAAACGGGAATTGTAAAAGAAGGTGTAGGTGCAGGAGGAATAACTCTAGCTAGCCTCTTAACATGCAATGAAAAAATAACTTTAGAAAACATTTATGAAGAAATACTAAAAAATTATAATGAATTAATTAAATAGCATTAGGATTCTTCTGAATCTGGTTGAATATTTTTTCATTTCGTTTTTTTAAATAAATAATTATAAATGGCCATGCAATTAAGGGAATATAGATAAGGCGATATAAAGGTGAATCATTTCCATGCCAAATCAGCTGAACTTCTATCCATATAAAAGCAATAAACAATAAACCTAGTTCAATTGCAAAAATTAAAGGAATTGATAGAGAATATAAAATATCCATAAATCTATCTTTTTTTTCGGGTGAATCCATTCTAAAAAAACTATATTCAATTTAGTTTTTTTATAATTTAAATCTAATTTAATATTATTTCCCAATCCCTATCAGACGATTTTTTAATATTAATTTTATCAAATCCCAAAATATCTGTTTAACATCCCCTAAATTATTAGGACTATTCGCAATAGATTCATAAGGAATTTTGATATTATCTTTATTCAAATAATTTTTTGGTAGATTCATAACTTTCAGAAAAGTATCTACTTCTATTGCATCACTTAAATCTCTTTTATTAAGCAAAAATAAAATGGGAATGTTTTTATCATTTATAAATGCTTTTAGTTCTTCGAATGAACGTAAATTATCCTTAATTTTGGATAGAGAAGAATCTGCTACAAATATAATCCCATCTGAATTTTGAAGAACATATTCTCGCGTGGACAAGAAACGTTCTTGACCTGTCGTAGTTCCTAATAAAAGAATAAATTCAACATTTAATTGTTCAAAAACAAATTTAAACACCATTGAATCATTCCAAAGAGTTCTTTCATCTGTAGTTTCTATCGATATTCCACTACTAATTGAATATTTCTTAAAGATTTTTGAAATTTGGTGATAATTTGTTGTCTTTCCTGCTTCCCCAGGACCCCAATAAAGAATTTTTACTTGCATTTGTTTTAACTTTAACGTGGTATGATCAATATTTGAATTAGTTTGCGTTTGCATATTATCCCCTCTAGACTAAATCAAAGATCTCCCTTTTGATTTCTTCTATATGTTTATAAAATTCATTTTCTGACATTTTCATCATATTTTGACTTAACTCATCTTTTTCAACTTGATCTTTTATCTTTGTAGCAAATTTTTGCATTTGCATTACAATAAGACCAATATTCATACTTCTATCACCAATGGCAATCATAATTAATTCTCTTTTATTTCCATTATTTAGTTTCACTTCTCCTATCGAATGAACAAAAAATTGGATATTTTGATAGATTAAGGAAGCTCTTTCTAAATCTGAAGACGAGAAGAAATCTTTGCCTTGCTTTGCGACACCAAATAATGCTCCGCCAATTGCGCCAATATCCCAATAATTTATTTTATTATCAAAAAAAGAATTCACTGCAAGTACTTTAGCATCTTGATCCGCTATCAATAATCCATTTAATCGTCCAATTCTCGATAATTGTCCATATTTTAATCTAAATTTATCTAAGATCCTTGAAAGAGAATTCCCTCGAATTTGATCTGGAATTTTTAGCATATTGTAATAAAAATTGTAACTTATTAAAATCAAAATTTATAAAACAAAACAAAAAAAATTCCCTATTTCCTAATTGCATTCTTTTGTAATAATAGCAGGTAATTCATCAAAAGTATCAATAATGTAATCTGGATGTGTGTGAGTTATAGGAATATCAGATGAAGTACGAAACCATATTGCTTTCATCTCCATTTTTTTGGCACCTAAGATGTCTGTGTGAAGAAGATCACCAATATGCATAACTTCATTTGGTAATAAACGAATTTTATCTAATGCCGATTGAAAAGGAATTGAGTGAGGTTTAGCATAACCAATTTCATCAGAATAAACGGTTCCTTGAAAATACTGTAAAATTTGATATTTTTCAAGAACTTTATTCAAAATTTTTCCTGGTGAAATACCAGTATCAGAAATTAAAGCAAACGGGAGATTCCACTTTGTTTTTATCTCTGCAAGAATTTTTTTAACATGAGGCATTAATTCAGGAGGATTTTTTAATAGTATTTCTTCAAACTGAATT
>CAYPTZ010000448.1:0-3747 GCA_964413395.1 uncultured archaeon
AAAAACGAATAATTATGAAATTTGAAAATGGTAAGATTAGTGGTTTAAAAATCATAACACCAGAAGTGTTTCATGATTTTAGAGGTGAATATGTTGAAACATATAATGAGAAATACTATGAGGCAATCCTTAATGTCCATTTTGTACAAGATGACATCTCAACATCAAAATATGGAATGGCAAGGGGTTTACATGGTGATGAAAATACTTGGAAACTTATTCAGTGTTTACATGGTTCAATATATGTTGCGGTTATTGATATGAGGAAAGATTCTCCTACATATTTACAACACGAAACATTTACAATAAATAATAAAAACAGGAAGCAAATTCTTGTTCCTGCTGGTTGTGCAAATGGTCATATGTGTGTATCAGATATGTGCATTTTTTCATATAAACAATCAACATATTATGAAGGAATGAATAAACAATTTACAATAAAATGGAATGATGAAAGGTTTAATATATTTTTACCAATATCCAATCCAATATTGTCAGAAAGAGATAGTTTTAAATAAAAATAGAAATGAAAATAATAACAAATTTTCCAGATGCAATAAATTCACCTGATTACATTAGTCCAATTGGTGCAAAACAAGATAATCATAGTAGTATTGAATATCTAAATGAATTAAAAAGAATTGGTAAAGACAAACAATTTTCATATTTGGATTTAGGGTGTGCTGGTGGTCAATCTGTTGTCGATGTCTATGAATTAGGGTACATTTCTTGTGGTGTAGAGGGTAGTGATTTAAATAAAATGTTGAACAATTCAACACATGGTGTTGCTGATAATTGGAAAAAATATAAGGACAAGTGCCTATTCAAAGCCGATATTACAAAACCATTTGAAATTAAAAATAATAATGATGTATTGCAAAAATTTGATATAATTACTGCTTGGGATGTACTTGAACACCCTAAAGAAGAAGACATTCCAAATATTATTTTAAATATAGCATTACACATGCATGAAAACAGTGTTTTTATTGCTTTGGTTAATACGGTTCATGGTACTCACCATCAATGTGTTAAACCCAGAGAATGGTGGTTAAAAGTATTTGATGAGAATGGATTTTTTGATATTGGGTTCAATATGAATGCAACTCCAAGGAATTCAATACCACCGATAATTCGTGAAAATGATATTGGATTTATATTTAAATTAAAATAATATTGTAATTAATGAATATAACTGATTTAAAAGTAGAAAATACAAATTTTAATATTGTTAATGAGAAATTTGTTATTTCTGAAAGCATTCATCAAATCAAATTTGATATTGGATTGTCATGGGATGCACCAAATTCAGCAATATGGTTAGATGAAACAAAAGACCGTTTCGTTTTTGGTATAGAACCATTAGATTTTCATTGGGAACATTTATATGATTTTGGAAAAGAAATTATTTATCCAAATGGACATCCTATGAATTATAGATATATTCAACTTAAGACAAATAGTGTTAATTTAAACAATAATATTATTTCAGATATTTCTGGTAGATTTTGTGGATTAAAGTGTGCAATAGACGATGTGTCTGGAATTGTAAAAAGAAAATTTTATGAACTTAGTCATAGAAAAGGATTACATGGGGGTTCATCATTATTAGAACCATCAAAAAATCATCCGACATATGTAAAATATAATGAAGATTTGTCTGATATTATTGATGTTAATGTAATAAGTTTGAGTTCGATTATGGATTATATTGATTGGAATAGATTTGAATATATTGAACAAGTTAAAACTGATTGTGAGGGATATGATTATTTTGTTGTTAAAAGTATTGGAAAATATTTGGACAGAATAGTGTTTATTACATCAGAAGCGAGTAATCCTAAACAATGGATTAATGCACCTAATCAGGATGATTTTATTAAATTTATGACCGATAATAATTTTAGTGTTATTAATTTTAATGGTGGTAATGTGAATTTTGTAAATAATAAATTAAGAAAACATATTGGTATAAATAATTTAAATAATAAAACATTAGGTTTATGAAAATATTAATTACTGGTGGAGCAGGATATATTGGGTCAACATTAATCGATTTATTATTATCCAAAAATTATGAGGTGACTGTTATTGATAGTTTGAAATATAATCAAACATCATTATTGCACGTATGTAACAATAAGAAATTTAAATTAATTCATGACGAAGTAATTCCATATGTTTCAAATTCTGAGTTTTTAAATGATTTTGATGTTATTATTCCGTTAGCTGCGATAGTTGGTGCACCTGCTTGTGATAGATATAAAAAAGAAGCCACAGAAACTAATTTTTATCAAATAAAATTAATAGTTGATAATTTAAAAAGCAATCAACGATTAATTATGCCAAATACCAATAGTCAATATGGTAGTTCGACTGAAATAATAACTGAAGAAAGTCCATTTAATCCCCATACACATTATGCAAAAACTAAATGTGATGCGGAAAATTATATTTTATCACATGGAAATGGTGTTTGTTTAAGATTAGCAACGGTTTTTGGTTCATCATCAAGAATGAGGACAGATTTATTAGTTAATGATTTTGTATATAAGTCGTTAGTTGATGGTTATTTAGTGTTATTTGAGTCACAATTCAAAAGAAATTATATTCATGTTCGAGATATTGCACAAACTTTTCTCTTTACAATAAAAAATTATGACGTTATGAGAGGAAGTGCATATAATGCAGGGTTATCCAATGCTAATTTAAGTAAAATGGAATTGGCGTTGAAAATTAAAGAGCATGTACCAAATTTAGTTATTAAAACAGAAGAATTTAGAGAAGATGTAGATAAACGAGACTATATTGTTTCAAACCAGAAACTTGAGAATTTAGGATGGAAACCAGAACATAGTCTTGATGACGGTATTCGGGAACTGATTTATGCATATAAAATGATAATTAATTCAAATAATAAAATGTTCACAAATTTATAAAATGAAAAAAATTTTAATAACAGGTTCTAATGGTTTTTTGGGAAGACATTTAACAAAAAAGTTAAAAGACCTTAAATATGAAGTATATGAAGTAAATTCTAAGGATGCTAATTATTTAAATGTAGACATACTAAATCGTAAATTTAGTGACATAAATTTTGATTATATTTTTCATTTGGCAGTTAAAACAGCAGCAGGTGGGTATTGTCAAAAACATCAGGGTGAACAATTTATATTAAATCAAATGATGAATACTAATATATTGAGTTTTTGGTATACACATAAGAATGCTAAATTCATAACATTTGGGTCAAGTTGTGGATATGCAGATGATGTTGAGAAGATTGAGGAAAATTATATGATTGGATTACCTGAAACTGGATATGAAGTGTATGGTATGATTAAGAGAATGTTGTTGACTGGATTGAGAGGATTGTATGCAGAGTATGGTATGAAATATGTTTATTTAATTCCATCTACGATATACGGAACTAATTATAATTTAAATGATAAACATTTTATATTTGATTTAATTAGAAAAATTTGTGATGCAAAATATCTTGGAATTGAACCAGTTGTGTTATGGGGTGATGGTGAACAAAGAAGAGAATTGATTTATATTGACGATTGTGTTGATATAATAATAAATTCGTTAAATAAAAATAACGATGTAATCAATCTATCAACAGGAAATGATTACTCGATTAAAGATTATGCTAAGACTATTTGTAATATTGTTAATTATGATTTTGATAAAATAGAATTCGATACAACTCAATTTGTTGGTGCACAATCGAAGAGAATAAAA
>CAYPTZ010000449.1:0-2430 GCA_964413395.1 uncultured archaeon
TCTTAATTATATGGATATTTTTGCAATTATAATTGAGTAACATAGATTTTTCTACAAAGACTATATTTTAATCCATTAAAATTTAATATTTCGTTCCAAATTTTTATAAAGGACATCATAAGTACCGAGATACCTGTCATTTTAAGAATATTTTACATATAGAATAGATCGTTTGCTAAATCACTCACAAAGAATTTCTTTTCTACCGACATTTTTTCATGCGTTGAGAAAAGATCGGTCATAACCTTATAGACTGTTTTTATTTTTGGTTTTGTTGCATTTTAAAGCTTAGTTTTTGCAAGATGGATTGTTTAAAGAGCTTGGAAAATGACTAGAAAATGTTAACGCTTAAACCATTTTTTAACATTAAATGGTAACAAATGAGAATTTTGGATAAAAATAGGCGATCTTTTAACTGTTTTAAAAGATATTTTTCATTCTGGTGTTGAATAAAATTGTTTAAATTCTCAATTTGAAGGTAAAAAGATCGTGAGATATAATGAAATTATGGTATATCTGCAATTATCTTTCTGAATTCCAATTTGAATTACTAAAATGAGGTTTTTTATACATATATCTGATTAAACTTGAGATTATTTTTAAAAAGTTGGAAATCCAGAATCTCCTCTTTTAAAATGAGAGTATTTCATGAATGCTAGTTAAAAAAAAAAAAATTAAAAAATAAAAATAAAAATATTGATTTAATCGATGGTATTTAAAAAATTAAATGATGTTTGTCGAATTTCCTCTTCCGTTCCTTCACATTTCCATAACCATTTGACTTCCTTTCGTTTAGGATTTTTCCAGCTGTTTTTTTCAACATCTCTGCATTTTAAGCATTTTAACTGAGAATAATGAGCAATATTTTTATTTATCTCATTAATAGAAGAGATATTTATCAAGTGTAGGGTTAATTTATAAACAATATCTGAGGTACTTATTAAAAATCTCCACTCTGCCATTCGATCGAGGTTATTTGGGAGAAAAATTAGTGACCCAGGACCTCCCATGAGTAAATTTCCAGTTGATTCAGCTATTGAATAATATTGTTGTAAAATATCAATTTTTAAGATATCTTGCCAATATATTTTTCTTTTTTTATAGAAAAATCTTTTAATTATTATATATTCTTCATTTAATTCTAAAAACCTATTATATCTATAGAAAACGAATAAAAGTGGAAGAAAACCCATGCAAATGGTAACAATCATATCGATTAATAAAGGAAATAAAAAGAAATTGTAGATTGCTATAGCGAACATTAAAATAAAATAAAAAAAGGAAAGATAGAAGTGGTTTTTATATAATTTTCCAAGTATCATTGAATCATTTATCATATATATGAAAGATATACATTATTCATTCAAAACCATTTCCTTTTTAAGATTAATAAATCATTTTGTCGATCAAGGATTTTGAGCAATTATCTAAAGTATTAAATCTCAAAAATTGTGATGAAGACAAGATGCCATAATTATCTTCATAAACCAATAGACTAATTCTAAATTCAAAAAATTAATTCACTAATGCCTTAATTAAATTCGCTAAAAGAATTTATTTTGAATTTTGTCCCTAAAAAAATCGAAGGAATTTAAATCACCCATCCAATTTTGGATTATTTCATCACAATCTTCTTTTAAATGCTCTCTGATTTTTTGTAGAATCTTTAGAATATTTTTATCTCTTTGGTCAATATCCGTCCGACCAACTAGTAAACAATCATGATTAGAATTGTAAGGAACAATCATTAATTTCGAATCATGCATTTTAATGGACCCAATTTTATGATTTGCAGTAAATTGCATTGCTGTCATTATGCCTGAAAAAATTGTCGGATTTACAGATATAGAATTTCTTTTCTTTGGATTTTTTAAGTGAAGAAGAAACATTCCAGTATTTTTTATAATCCATAATTCTGTTAATTTATTAGTCATCAATATCACTTAGTAAAAAATTACTATCATGCAAATTATCAAGTATATCTTAATATCATGAAAATTTATCCATAGGGTAATATTATATCATAAATTTTTTCTATTTTCGAGTTATTTTATAACTTTATTTTATAGTTCATATTATATTCTTATGTTTTTGTTATCGTTCTAATATATTTATGATTGAGATCGATTATTTAATAGTTAGCATAAGGCAAATTCTAACACTTTTTTAAAATAATTCCTAGTAATTTTTGAAGGTTTTTTGTAATTATTGATAAGTGATATGATAAGCCAAATCTCAAAAAATATTTAAAAATAATAATTTGATAATCGACTATACACTTTTGTTTTGAATACAACATAAATGTTTGCTTTTTCTATTTTACTTTATTTCATATCCATTTCTCATAACTCTATACCCAGCTTGATTTTTTTTTCTTCATCAAGGATAAAATTTTTTTATGTTGGATGATTAATACATTCATTCATACTA
>CAYPTZ010000449.1:2530-3739 GCA_964413395.1 uncultured archaeon
TTCATCAAGGATAAAATTTTTTTATGTTGGATGATTAATACATTCATTCATACTAAGAAATTTTTTATGTTCATTATGCTCGAAATATCTATAGCGTAAAATTTCTTTAATAACTAAATAACCATACATTTTTATATCATTTTGATAAAATACGGAGAATAACCTAGAATGGCTCAAATTGATTTTAGATATCTTATACCAGAACCCATATTTAATGAATTAATTCAATTATCTAAGGAAGGACATGCAGATAAAAACCGGATAGTCGCCGGCTGGATGTTTGCGGACCGAAAAAATAATTTTGCAATAATAAAGGGATATGAAGTCACCAAAACCTCTGCCGAATCACACGTAAGGCCCAAATCGTGGATGCGGATGAAAAAACACAAATTGTATCATATGCGCAAACTCAAGGAAGAACGTAACATTGATATTATCTATCAGTTTCATTGTCATCCTGATGGTAAAGAAGATTTGCATGAAGTGGATTTAAAAATCTTGAATTATCTGACCACAGGCGTAATGGTGGTTATTACCCCAACAAATATAATTGGATGGTATTTTGATAAGAGGGAAACAAAGAAGCCACTTATCGATAAGATGGTATTTGAAATAATTAATGAATAAGATCACGAGATAAGGCTCAATTTCAAAAGAGATCTGGTTTTTAAGAATGCTAACATTTTTTTTTGTCCTTTTTTTATCATCATTTTTGGAATAAAATAAATATTTTTCGATCCAATCGATTTCAAATATTGCTCTCTATCAGATATTAGTTGAATAATTGAATG
The DNA here is from genome assembly GCA_964413395.1 of uncultured archaeon. Taxonomy (GTDB): domain Archaea; phylum Asgardarchaeota; class Lokiarchaeia; order Sigyniarchaeales; family Promethearchaeaceae; genus Lokiarchaeum. Next base: position 3,322 of record CAYPTZ010000449.1, read on the forward strand.
CAAAACACAAAGTTTCCCAATAGCTACTGAATCTAAAGTATTACCTAATTAAAATATCCCAAATTGGAAAATAAAAAAGAAAAATGTTCACATTATTTGAGGAAAAAAAAAGATTATTTTCGCTTTTTAACCATCATTACTATGCCAAGAATCGCCACCATACCGACTACACCACCTCCAATAATAAGTTCGAGTGATAAACCATCTCCTTCATTGGGTATTGTAGTGCTATCTGTAGGGGTGGTCGTGCCTGGATCTGGATCAGTTGGGAAATCTAAGGGATCGTTTGGATCAGTCGCCGCAGCTAATTCAATATCATCAGTATAGGTATCTCCATCAGTATCAACATTGGTCGCATTGGTGAAATGGACTCGAAGTTCGTCGAAATCACTGAGTGTATCCCCATCCGTATCCTTGG
>CAYPTZ010000450.1:0-3738 GCA_964413395.1 uncultured archaeon
TCATCATTTTTTTTTTCAAATTCAAATATTGAGGTTGTTGTCCCTCCAAATAAACTTTGATCTCCGATAACAATGGAATTGAAGGCTGGAAGGCCTTGATCCTGAAAATTAAAAGTATAAATATTCCATTCCTCATTGGCTTTATACACTATTAGAATTTCTTCTGCAGTTAAAATAACCAATTCCTCAATTCCATCCCCATTCCAATCCCAGGATGATATTTCTTGGGCAGGAGATGAAGAATATTGCCCAATGTTGACACAATTCCATTCATATAAAGATAATTCTCCGTTGATTTCTTTCTGTTCAAAGAAATTAACTTGGTTTCTATTATCAATAGTGCCATCCAAACAAGTAATAAAGAAAATTGAATAGGATGAAGTGGAATTGAAATTACCCCAAAGTGCGAAATTAGTCTGTGTATTAATGTCTTGGCTCAATCCTGCATTCGCAATGTAATCAATGGGGATTTTTGCTTGATTCAGTTGGGGTGGAAGGTTTCCAATGGCATCTGTCCAATCAATTGCAAAAGAACCGTCAAGCGTAGAAATTTCTGTATCAACCCCTAACTCAATCAAAGTTCCATCCTGATAATCTAAATATAAGGAAATATCTACATCTTGAGCCATAGGATCAGAATTGATCGCAAAATAATTTTCTAGTATTCCAGTAATTGGTTCGGTGATTGAAAGAGAGAGAATAGTTGTATAATCTGAAATAGTAATTTTATAATTAGAAATATCATGATATACTGAGCTATTTTGAATATAATTTCCTGCCAGATCTATAATATCTACTAGAAATCGAACACTACCTGTATATTGTTCATAATTCTTATAGGATATATGGAAGAGTTGAGAACCATCGGGTAAAATTGCATAAGGAATGGAAGTGATTCCTAAAGAAAGTAATTCTCCTGATTGTGTTTCCATGAAAAACTCTATAGAATCGATATGTGCAGTCTCGAAAGGAGATTCTGAAGTACATAAATAAAAAACATCCATAATATCTTGGGTAAAAATAGTATATCCAACAGGGGAGCTAAAGTATCCAAGAGGTTGATCGGAATCTAAGACGAGAGTAAAGCCATTACTTTCTAAAACACCTCCGGCACTTGTAATGTTAATGTAGAAATCATATATTCCATTATCTAATCCTAAAGCAGTTAAGTTTAGTAATATATTTTGATTGATAGACCCGTCCCAAAGGCTATTGAGATCAAATCCCGAAATTTCAATAGATGTGAGAAGATTTTCAGAAAAATCATCATATAAAAATAACTCAACCTTTGTAATTTCAGTGAGAGATTCTTGAGCAATTACAGTAATTTCTATACTTTCATTTGTATATACTCTAAATGCTCCATCTATCCATTCATACTCATTAGAAGTTATACCATTAATCCAAATACCATCATTTAAAAATTCTGGAGCACTATGATCTAACGTGAGAGAAATGGGATTGCTGGTTGCAAATTTTCCATTTAAAAAGATGACCTTGATATAAAAATTATAAATGCCTTCATCCAGTACAAACTCTTGAGTTAATTCATCAAAATCATTCAAAGTAAAGGGTTTTCCCGTTTGTAGATCATTAGGAGGGGCAGCCATTGTCATCAAAAGACCCTCTGGAAGGCTCTGAGTGGGATGTTGAGGTGGATCTGGAGAATTGACATCAATTTGTCCAATTAGCATGTCATCTAAATAAACTTCAACTCGATCTGTGGTTCCATCACCTTGCCAGGAAGTTTCTAAGATAAACTCATCATTTAACACAATTTCTTCTGGGAGGTTTATTTGAACATTTGTAGGTGTAGTATTATCGATGGTTATTAAATAAGGGTCATAAAAAGTTAACAATATTTGAGATTGGCCCAATCCAATATCTAAAATACGAGCAATTTGAGGAAGAAATTCATAGTTGTGAAAGTAACTAATTAATGAACCATCCGTTTGTAATATCTCAATGTTAATATAAAATTGTCCTTCAGGAACGAATAGAAAGGTTGCTATCCAACCATTTGCCCCATTAGTATCGAGAATCCGGCCATATTCTAAGTATGCTTCGGAATTTTCATAATAGGGTTCAAAAATTAAAATAAATGACACTTCTTGAATATCCGTACCATAATCAAGCAATTCAAGCTTAAGTTCTTGATCATCGCCATTTGTCGATACTAATGAAGAAGGTTCAAAATTTAGAGTTGGTAGAATTATTTCCTGAGAAAAAGTATAGCTGATACTATTAAAATTCCAATCATAAATTTTTATTGTAAATTCATGAAGACCAGAAGTTATATTTGCAAAGAAGCCACTCATCTCGTACGGATTAAGAATATATAATCCTTCAGAATTGGGGGTTATAATCGTACCTAAATAATGGGAGTCTGTAATTGGATTGGAGATTCCCATTGTATATTCCGATATGGCTTGGAGTAAATCATTATCTAAACCAGAAAGGTCGGCATTATCCATCCATAATTCAATAAAGTAGATACCTGAACCAGAATCGGTAGCATTGATTACAATATTAAAACCTCCTGTTGAAATTGAAGAGGGGGACGGGATTTGAACTTCATTGATAACTGGACTATCATAATCAATTAAATCAGAAAAGCCAATGATTGATACTAAGTGTTGGATATTACCAAAATAATCTTTAATTTCAATCTTGAATTGAATATGGAATGCTGTTCCTAATAATAGCAAGATTTCATTAAATATGCTTAAATTCATGAGGAATGTAAAATGAGCATATGTATTTGGATTCAAATGAACTGATAATTCATTTAAAACAATTGATCCCAAGCCATTATAGGCCTCTATTGCTGTGATATTTATAGAAGAAATGTCATGATTTTCAAGATAAATGCCAAAAGGTACGAGAGATACAAAATTACCTTCATTATTGGTTGGTAATTCAATTTGTTGATTGAGAGATGGATATATTTGTGACCCTTGAGGTGTCATAGTATTCAAATAATAATAAGGAGTTGTGCTTTTTCCAACATTTCCAATTTTATCGGTAACTTCAACTATAATTCGAAATTCGCAATCAGGAATATGTGATAGGTCGAAAGTAGGTTCCCAATTAAAACCCTCTTCTTCGATAAAAGATGTTAATAAGACTTGAGTGAAATCTCCTGAATAAGGAAGGAAGGGGGAATGTTGAGAATAATCCACAAACATTGGAATCAGGTCTTGATTGAGAAAAACTAATGCATTTGTAAGATAAAGGGGGCTTTGCATTAGCAAGTTATAAAGATATTGAAAAAGATAGGTAATTTGATCCCGAGTGTTAATATCTAAACTATTTATGAATGCTAAGGGAAAGCCTGATTTCCATTCTAAAATATATTGAAGATAATTATATGTCGGATCATCTGAAAACAGATCTGTGGTAGTTATTGAGTTTCCACCTTGAATGTGATCCTGAACTATTTCTAAAGTAGTATAGATTCCAACCATAATATCATAAAAATAGGATTTACCATCTAGATTAGGTATTTGAGATGGAGATTCATCGATATATTCTAGATATTCGCCAACAGCACTAAAATTAATAGTCGAAGGCATTGGGGTGGAGGTCCGTGTTTCAAGGTAGTAAGCCACTTGAGCAAGATCTGCGCTATTATCTTGAGAAACAATTACAGATATTTGATCATTTGATATATGAGGAATATTTTTTTCTATTAGTGTATCGGTTTGAAATAAATGATATGTTGAAATTGTGTTTTCG